>NZ_AFWY03000007.1:0-260516 GCF_000231075.2 Amycolatopsis sp. ATCC 39116
ACAACTTCACAAATAAGCCCAGGGGCTCGGTCGAGAACAGTACGTTCTCCCGAGCCCCTGGGCGTTTTTGTGCCCTTATCCTGGACGCATGACGCGCCTCCTGGTCCTGCAGCCCGACCCGTCCGATCCGATCGGGCCCCTCGGCGACTGGCTCACCGCCGCCGGCGCGGAACTCGACCTCCGGCGTCTGCCCGAGGACCCGCTCCCCGGCACGCTCGACGGGTACCAGGGCCTCGTTTGCCTCGGCGGTGGTATGAACGCCGAAGACGACACCAAGCACCCCTGGCTCGCCGACGTCCGGGCGCTCCTCGCGACCGCGGCCCGCACGAATCTGCCGACGCTCGCGATCTGCCTCGGCGCTCAGCTTCTCGCGGTCGCCACCGGTGGGCGCGTCCAGCCCGGCGATTCCGGTCCCGAGGTCGGGGCGGCTCTCGTCGCCAAGAAGGACGCGGCCTGGACCGATCCGCTCTTCGCCGACCTCCCGCTCATGCAGGACGTCATGCACTTCCACGAGGACGTCATCACCCAGCTGCCCCACGGCGCTGTCCTGCTCGCATCCGCTCCCAAGTACCCCAACCAGGCCTTCCGGCTGCACCGCAGCGCCTACGGCATCCAGTTCCACATCGAGACCACCACCCAGGTCGTCCAGGCCTGGGCCGACGAGGCGCCCCAGATGGCGGCGACCCGCCCGGCGAGCGCGTTCGACACCGAAACCCTGGATCGCAACCACGCCGACATCGCCGAGACCTGGCAGCCCTTTGCCACCAGGTTCGTCCGGCTGGCTGAAGGTGCCCTCGAGAGCGCCCCACCGGCGTCCCTTCCGCTCACTTGATCGACAACGACCAGCCCGACACGGTTACGGTGGACCCTGATGGCAGAGCAGTCACGAGGGGCTGGATCCCCTGCGCGCTACGGCTTCACCGACGACCGCGCCGAGGAGCACCTCCGCGCCGCCGGCTGGTGGACCGACACCGGGCCCGCCCCGGACGCGCTGGACATCCTCGTCGCCCTGTCCCGCAGCGCCGATCCCGACCTGGCGCTGCGCAGCCTCGACCGCATCCGGGAGACCGACGAGCAGGGCTGGCCCGAGCTGACCGCCGCCCTGCGCGACAACCCCACGCTGCGCGGCCGGCTGGTCGGCGTCCTCGGCACGTCGAGCGCGCTCGGTGACTTCCTCGTCGGCCACCCCGGCGAGTGGACGCGTCTCGCCGCCGACAAGTGCACCGACGCCGACTGCTACGCCGACACCATGCTCGACGCAGTCCGTGAGGACGGCGAGATCCGGACGGGCGCCCCGGCGGAGAACGCCCTGCGCACCGCCTACCGCGGCCTGCTCCTCGAGATCGCCGGCACCGACCTCGGACACCTCGTCGAGGGCAAGCTCGACCGGCCCCGCTACGCGGAGGTCGCCCAGCAGCTCACACTCCTCGCCGAAGCGGCGCTCATCACCGGCCTCGACATCGCGCAGGCCGAGCAGGCGCCCAAGGGACTCGGTGACACCCGCCTGGCGGTCATCGCCATGGGCAAGTGCGGCGGCCGCGAACTCAACTACGTCAGCGACGTCGACGTCATCTTCGTCGGCGAAGGCGACCTGCAGCTCGCTACCCGTCTGGCCAGCACGATGATGCGGATCGTCGGCAAGGCGTGCTTCGAGGTCGACGCGGCTCTCCGCCCCGAGGGCAAGCAGGGCGCCCTCGTCCGCACGCTCGACGGCCACACCGCCTACTACGCGAAGTGGGCACGCACCTGGGAGTTCCAGGCCCTCCTCAAGGCACGCCCGGTCGCCGGCGACGCCGAACTCGGCAACCAGTACGCCGAGATGGTCACCTCCATGGTGTGGTCGGCCGCCGAGCGGGAGAACTTCGTCGCCGACGTCCAGCAGATGCGCAGGCGGGTCGAGGGGCACGTGCCGTCCGAGCTGGCCGAGCGTGAGCTGAAGCTCGGCCGCGGAGGCCTGCGGGACGTCGAGTTCGCGGTCCAGCTGCTCCAGCTCGTCCACGGCCGGGCCGATCCGAGCCTGCGGTCGCCGTCGACCGTCGAGGCACTGACGGCGCTCGGCTCGGGCGGTTACGTCGGCCGCAGCGACGCGGCGGAGCTGGAGATGTCGTACGAGTTCCTACGGACGGTCGAGCACCGGCTGCAGCTGCGCCGCCTGCGCCGCACCCACCTGTTCCCGGACTTCAACGACTCGGACGAACTCCGCGTGCTCGGCCGGGCGATCGGTATCCGTCCCGAGATGGCCCGCGGCGAGGGCGAGATCCTGCTCGTCGAGTTCCGCCGCCACAACCAGCGGATCCGTCGTCTGCACGAGAAGCTGTTCTACCGCCCGCTGCTGCAGTCCGTGGCCAGCGTGTCCACTGAGGACTTGCGACTCACCACGAAACAAGCCGCACAACGTCTCGCGGCTCTCGGCTACGCGGCGCCCGACGGCGCGCTGCAGCACATCCGCGCACTCACCTCCGGCGTTTCACGCCGGGCCGCCATCCAGAAGGCGCTGCTCCCCGTCCTGCTCGATCTGCTCGCCGACACCCCGGACCCGGACGGCGGGCTGCTCGCGTACCGGAAGGTGTCCGAGGCGCTGGAGGACACCCCGTGGTATCTGCGGGTGCTGCGAGACGAGGGCGCGGTCGTCGAACGGCTGGCGTCCCTGCTCGGCACCTCGAAGCTGGTACCGGACCTGCTGGTGCGCGCCCCCGAGGTCCTGCAACTGCTCGGCGACCCCGCCCGGCTGACCGGGCGGACGCCCGCCGAGGTGGCGAAGTCGCTGCGGGCGACCGTGCGCCGGCAGCCCGGGCTCAACGCGGCGGTCGCGGCGGCCCGGTCGTTGCGGCGCCACGAGATCCTGCGCGTCGCCGCGGCCGACCTGCTCGGCCTGCTGGACGTGCGCGAGGTGTGCGAGGCGCTGTCCTCGGTGTGGGTCGCCGTGTTGCAGAGCGCGCTGTCCGCGGCGATCCGCAAGCGCTGCGCCGAACTTGGTGGCGAGGCGGCGAAGATCGCCGTGATCGGCATGGGCCGGCTGGGTGGCGCCGAGCTGGGCTACGGCTCGGACGCCGACGTCCTCTTCGTCTGCGAGCCCGCCGAGGGCGTGTCCGACGGCGACGCCGTGCGCTACGCGTCCTCGGTCGCTGAGACGGTACGCAAGATGCTGGGCGCCCCGAGCGCGGACCCGCCCCTGCAGGTCGACGCCGACCTGCGGCCGGAGGGTCGTGGCGGTCCGCTGGTGCGCACGCTCGACTCGTACCGGGCGTACTACGCGCGCTGGGGCGAGGTCTGGGAGACGCAGGCGCTGCTGCGCGCCCGGTTCGTCGCCGGTGACGCGGAACTGGGGGAGCGGTTCATCGAGATGATCGACCCGATCCGCTACCCCGACGGCGGGCTGGACGCGTCCCGCGCCCGCGAGGTGCGGCGGATGAAGGCGCGGGTGGACACCGAGCGGATGCCGCGCGGAGCCGATCCGACCCTCCACACCAAGCTGGGCCGGGGCGGGCTGGCCGACGTCGAGTGGACGGTGCAGCTCTTCCAGTTGCGGCACGCGTTCGAGGTCCCGGACCTGCGGACCACGTCGACACCGCAAGCGCTGGCCGCGCTGGCCGAGGCGGGCCTGGCCGAACCGGAGGACACCGCATCGCTCACCGAGGCCTGGCTGCTCGCAACCCGGGTGCGCAACGCGGCGATGCTGGTCCGCGGCAAGGCCGTCGACCAGGTGCCGAGCTCGGGCCGCGACCTGGCCGCGGTCGCGCGCATCCTCGGGCAAAGCGCCGACGACGACCCGGGCGAGTTCCTCGACTCCTACCGCCGCACCACGCGGCGGGCGCACGCCGTCGTCGAGAGGCTCTTCTACGAGGCCTGACGTGGCGAACGTCCCAGCCCGCCGCAGCTTGGTCCCGCTTTACAGTGGATCCGTGACTGAGCGCGAACCGTTCCGGGTGGAGATCAAGGTCAGGCACTACGAGCTGGACACGCTCGGCCACCTCAACCACGCCGTGTACCACTCGTACGGCGAGGTCGCCCGCACTGAAGCGTTCGAGCAGGCCGGGGGCGCGGCGCTGCGCGAGCAGAACCTGGCACCGGTGCTGCTGGAGTCGCACATCGTCTTCCGCAGGGAGATCCGCGCGGGTGAGACCGTGCACGTGGGCTGCGAGGCCAAGTTCGGCACCGGCAAGACGTTCCAGATGATCAACAACATCCACAAGGCGGACGGCACCCTGTCCGCCGAGATCACCTGCACGCTCGGGCTGATGGACCTGGGGCGCCGCAAGCTGGTCGAGGACCCGCGCGGCCACTGCGAACGCGCCGGCCTGGACATGTCGGTCCTCACCGCCGAATAACCCCGCCCAAAAAGAACGCCGACGGCGAGGGCGTTTTCCGCTCCTCGCCGCCGGCGCGCTCAGGGTGTTTCTACCCGGTACGAATCACACGTCGTAGTACAGCGCGAACTCGTACGGGTGCGGACGCAGCCGCAGCGGGTCGATCTCGGTCTCGCGCTTCAGCGAGATCCACGTCTCGATGACGTCGGGGGTGAACACGCCGCCCTCGGTGAGGAAGTCGTGGTCGGCCTCGAGGTTGTTCAGCACCTCGTCGAGGGTCGCCGGGACCTGCTTGACGTCCTTGGCCTCCTCCGGCGGAAGCTCGTACAGGTCCTTGTCGATCGGCTCCGGCGGCTCGATCTTGTTCTTGATGCCGTCCAGGCCGGCCATCATCATCGCGGCGAACGCGAGGTACGGGTTGCCGGACGAGTCCGGGCACCGGAACTCGATGCGCTTGGCCTTGGCGTTGGAACCAGTGATCGGGATCCGGACGCAGGCCGAGCGGTTGCGCTGCGAGTACACCAGGCTGACCGGCGCCTCGAAGCCCGGAACCAGGCGGTGGTAGGAGTTCACCGTCGGGTTGGTGAAGGCCAGCAGCGACGGGGCGTGGGCCAGGATGCCGCCGATGTAGTGGCGAGCCATGTCCGACAGGCCGGCGTAACCGGACTCGTCGTAGAACAGCGGCTGGCCGTCCTTCCACAGCGACTGGTGGCAGTGCATGCCCGAACCGTTGTCACCGAACAGCGGCTTCGGCATGAACGTCGCGGTCTTGCCGGCGTTCCACGCGGTGTTCTTCACGATGTACTTGAACAGCTGCAGGTCGTCCGCAGCGTGCAGCAGCGTGTTGAACTTGTAGTTGATCTCGGCCTGGCCGGCGGTGCCCACCTCGTGGTGCGCGCGCTCGAGCGTGAAGCCGGAGTTGATCAGCTTCTGGCTGATCTCGTCACGCAGGTCGGCGAAGTGGTCGACCGGCGGAACGGGGAAGTAGCCGCCCTTGAAGCGGGTCTTGTAACCGCGGTTGCCGCCCTCTTCGTCGCGGCCGGTGTTCCACCAGCCCTCGACCGAGTCGATCTCGTGGAAGGAGCCGTTCTCACGCGAGTCGAAACGCACCGAATCGAACACGTAAAACTCGGCCTCGGGGCCGAAGAACACGGTGTCGGCGACGCCGGACTCGGCGATGTACTGCTCGGCCTTGCGCGCGATGTTGCGCGGGTCGCGGCTGTACGCCTCGCGGGTGAACGGGTCGTGCACGAAGAAGTTGATGGAGAGGGTCTTCTCCTTGCGGAACGGGTCGATCCGCGCGGTCTCCGGGTCCGGCAGCAGCAGCATGTCGGACTCGTGGATCGACTGGAAGCCGCGCACCGAGGAGCCGTCGAAGGCCAGGCCCTCTTCGAACGCGTCCGCGTCGAACGCCTTCGCAGGGACGGTGAAGTGCTGCATCACACCCGGCAGATCACAGAACCTGACGTCAACGAACTGCACGTCCTCATCTGCGATGAGACGCTGGATATCGTCTGGAGTAGTGGACACCCTCTGTAACTCCTTCATACGCATTGCCGGGGGCAGTACTCTCTTCGGCTCACGCTAAGAGCGCGGTGTTGCCCGACCGTCACCCGTATGTTTCGCGGAGGTTAACGGGCTGGGCGATATCCCCCAGCAGACCAGGGCGGACGTGGCGCACGCCACCGGCATACCCTGGTCGGGTGGCGAGATGGACCGGTGAGTGGTTGTCCGCACCTCGGCTCGGCGCCGAGGAGCCCCCGCGCTGGCGAGGGGAACGCCTCGGCCTCCCCGAGCAGGGGGTCGGCGCCGTGGCCGGCGGCGGCGCGCGCCTGCTCGGCCTGGTCGTCGACCTGGTCGCCGCGTCCCTGCTGACCTCCCTCTTCGTGCGCCCCGACCTGCAGGACACCGCCGCGATGCAGTCCTACAACCTGTGGGCGGTCGCCGTGTGGGCGATCATCACGATCATCCCGGTCTCGTTCTTCGGGTTCACCCCGGGCATGTTCGTGACCGGCATCCGCGTCGCCCGCCTGGACGGCGCGGGGATGGTCGGAGTGCCCAGGGCGATCGTCCGCGCGGTGCTCACCTTCGTGATCATCCCGGCCGCGATCCGCAACGCCGACGGCCGCAGCTGGCTCGACCGCCTCACCGGGACCGTCGTCATCCGGATGCGCTGACAAAGAAAGAAGGCCCCGACCTGCGTGGTCGGGGCCTTCGTCGTTTCCGGGTCAGCGGCGCTTGATGACGCGCTGCACGCTGCGCATCTTCGCGCCCTGCGGCATCGGGCCCTTCGGCATCGCGGCGCCACCGCGGTTGCCGAGCGCGGCGAGCTTCGCCTCCAGCGCGTCGACCTGCGCCGGGCGGAGGTTGCGCGGCAGCTTCATCATGTGGCTCGACAGGCGGCGCAGCGGGACCTGGCCCTCCTCATTGCCGACCACGACCTCGTAGATCGGGGTGTCGCCGACCAGGCGGGCCACGCGCTTCTTCTCCTGCGAGAGCAGGTTGCGCACGCGGTGCGGGGCGCCCTCACCGACCAGCACGACACCCGGGCCGCCGAGCACGCGGTGCACGGCGTCGAGCTGCGTGGTCGCGGCGACCGTCTGGGTGACCTTCCAGCGGCCGCGCAGGTTGTCCAGCGCCCAGCCCGCGGCTCCGGGCTGGCCCTCGGCCTTCGCGAACACCGTGCGCTGCACCCGGCGGCCGAAGATGATCACCGCGGCGAGCACGCCGAGGACGATGCCCAGCGGCAACAGGACCCACAGCATGTCGAGCAGCAGCCCGACCACGACGAAGACGCCGGCCACGACCAGGAACGCGCCGAGCATCCACGGGAGGAGCGCCTTGTCCTCCCGGCGCTGCATCTTGAACGCTTCCCAGATCTGACCGCGCCGGGCCTTGCTCGCGGCGCGCCGTTCCCGCTTGGCCTGCTTGGCAGCCTCTTTGTCCTGCTTTCCCGCCATATGAACCAGGATACGGCCGGGCAGGGCGACGCGATCCTGTCGGTCCCCTCTGCGAGGATGCCGGGGTGGCTAGCGCACCTGTGACCAAGTCCCCGACGGGCCTGTTGGACGGGCTGGACCCCGAGCAGCGTGCCGCCGCGGCAGCCCCGCGCGGGCCGGTTTGCGTCCTGGCCGGCGCGGGCACCGGCAAGACGCGCACCATCACCCACCGCATCGCGCACCTGATCGCGTCCGGGCACGTTTCCGCAGGTCAGGTGCTCGCGGTCACGTTCACCGCACGCGCGGCGGGGGAGATGCGGACGAGGCTGCGCGCGCTGGGCGTCGACGGCGCCCAGGCGCTGACGTTCCACGCGGCGGCGCGGCGGCAGCTGCGGTACTTCTGGCCGCGCGTGGTGGGCGACCGGATGTGGGACCTGCTCGACGGCAAGCTGCGGCTGGTCGCCCAGGCGGCGCAGCGCTCGCGGGTCAGCACCGACACGGAGATCCTGCGGGACATCGCGAGCGAGATCGAGTGGGCGAAGGCGTCGCTGATCAGCCCGGAGGACTACCCGGCGCAGGCCGCGCGGCTGCAGCGGGACACGCCGATGCAGGCCGCGCAGGTGGCCGAGGTGTACCGCAAGTACGAAGAGGTCAAGAACGCCGCGCGGATGCTCGACTTCGACGACCTCCTGCTGCACACGACGGCCGCGCTGGAGGACAACGCGGACGTCGCGCGCGAGTTCCGCGACCGGTACCGGTGCTTCGTCGTCGACGAGTACCAGGACGTCACCCCGTTGCAGCAGCGGCTGCTGGACGCGTGGCTCGGCGGGCGCGACGACATCACAGTGGTCGGGGACGCGAACCAGACCATCTACTCGTTCGGCGGGGCATCGCCGCGGCCGCTGCTGGACTTCACGCGGCGGTTCCCGGAGGCGACGGTGGTGCGGCTGGAGCGGGACTACCGGTCGACGCCGCAGGTGGTCGAGCTCGCGAACAAGGTGATCGGCGCCGCGCGGGGGCGGCCGGCGGGGTCGCGGCTCAAGCTGATCGGGCAGCGCCCGGACGGCCCGGAGCCGCGGTTCGCGGAGTTCGACGACGAGCCGACAGAGGCGGGCGCGGTCGCCGGGCGGGTGCGGCAGCTGCTGGACGCGGGTGTGCCTGCGAGCGAGATCGCGATCCTGTACCGGGTCAACGCGCAGTCGGAGGTGTACGAGCAGGCGCTGACGGACCTGGAGATCCCGTACCTGGTGCGTGGCGGCGAGCGGTTCTTCGAGCGGCGGGAGATCCGGCAGGCGATGGTGTCGCTGCGGACGGCCGCGGCGGATCCGCCCGCGGGTGATCTGGTGACCGCGGTCCGTTCGGTGCTGGCTCGCGTCGGCCTGACGGAGCAGCCGCCGTCGGGCGGGGCGGCGAAGGAGCGGTGGGACGCGCTGCTGGCGCTGGTGGAGCTGGCCGAGGAGCTGGCGGCGTCGGTGGAGGGCGCGTCGATGGGCCGGTACGTCGCGGAGCTGGAGCAGCGCGCGGCGGCGCAGCACCCGCCGACGGTCGAGGGGGTGACGCTGGCGTCGTTGCACGCGGCGAAGGGCCTGGAGTGGGACGCGGTGTTCCTGGTGGGGCTCGCCGAGGGCACGATGCCGATCCAGCGCGCCGACGGCGACGAGGCGGCGATCGAGGAGGAGCGCAGGCTCTTTTATGTCGGGGTGACGCGGGCGCGGGAGCACCTGTGGTTGTCGTGGTCGCTGTCGCGCCACCCCGGCGGGCGAAGGCACCGCCGCCGCAGCCGGTTCCTGTACGGCCTGATCCCGGAGGAACACCCCACGGCGCGGGTGCCCCGCCG
Source organism: Amycolatopsis sp. ATCC 39116 (assembly GCF_000231075.2). NCBI lineage: Bacteria > Bacillati > Actinomycetota > Actinomycetes > Pseudonocardiales > Pseudonocardiaceae > Amycolatopsis > Amycolatopsis sp. ATCC 39116. The sequence continues at coordinate 9,084 of NZ_AFWY03000007.1, forward strand.
CGCGGCGACCACGAGGACGAAGCCGAGCTGCCGCATGTGCGGCGAGCAGCTGGCGAACACGCTGGAGGTGAAGCTGGGACGCTGCGCCCGCTGCCCGAGCGACCTCGACGAGGGCTTGCTGACGCGGCTGAAGGAGTGGCGAGCCGAGCGAGCACGCGAGCTGAAGGTGCCGCCGTTCGTCGTCTTCACGGACGCCACGCTGGTCGCGATAGCCGAACAACGCCCCGACGACCAGCGCGGCCTGGTCGCGATCTCCGGCATCGGCCCGACAAAGGTGCAACGCTTCGGCGACGAGGTCCTGTCCCTCCTCCGCGGCGAGCACACCTGATCGGTTGTCCCGGTGGGGGACCGCTTCTGGTCGGTTGTCTGGTGGGGTGGCGGTTGCCGGTCGGTTGTCTGGTGGGCTGGCGGTTGTGAGGTGGGGGACCGCTTCCGGTCGGTTGTCGGGTGGGCTGGCTGTAGCCGGTCGGTTGTGAGGTGGGCGACCGCATCTGGTGGGCTGGCTGTAGCCGGTCGGTTGTCAGGTGGGCGACCGCATCTGGTGGGCTGGCTGTTGCCAGTCGGTTGTCAGGTGGGCCACCGCTTCTGGTCGGTTGTGCGGCGGCGTTGCCGCTCCTGCCGAACGCGCTCGCCAAGGCGCGACTCCTGCCCATCGCCTACCGAGACGTCTCCGTATGACACTTGCATGCCGGGCGCCAGTTGCATGCCGGGCGGGAGTTGCGTGCCGGGCGGCGGTTGCGTGCCGGGCGGCGGTTGCGTGCCGGGCGGGAGTTTGCGTGCCGGGCGGCGGTTGCGTGCCGGGCGGGAGTTGCGTGCCGGGCGGGAGTTGCGTGCCGGGCGGCGGTTGCGTGCCGGGCGGCGGTTGCATGCCGGGGCGACCGGTTGTGCTCGGTTGCCCGCCGGGCGACCCGTGCCGGTCTGGCCGAATCCACAGCGGTCACGGGCCGCCACCAGCCCTGTTGATCGCCTCAGCGATCGGCCCGTTTGGGACGTCTGGACCATCGGGTAGCGGATTTCGCTGTTCCGGCCGGTTCCTCGCGGAGCGCGCCGGTTCGTCGCGTCGCCTGGGTTCGCCGGGCAACTGTGGCCTGCCGTTCCGCCGGGCGGCCGCGAGCTGGGTCAGCAGCCTGTGCCGCGCAAAGACCTCGCGCGCTCGCCCCGAACTGGCTAACCTGGCTCGCCGGAACGATCGCACTGGGTGGTGCTCTCGTCACAGTGATCATCGGTGGTGGTGAGGGCAAGACAGGGGCAGGACCGCTTGACCGCGTCGAAGGGCCGCTTCGCGCGGCGGAACCGCTGCTCAGGGACGATCTTCGTCGTCCGGGAAAGTTCTGCGAAAAATGAGTTGCCCCACCTCGGGCAGGGGCAATAGCCTGCATGAGCGGGTGAAGAGCGCCCGCGAAGCGAACGCCCGTCGCCCGCCGGCGATGAGCGAAGGACGAGAGGAGGTGCTGGGACGTGAACATTTCGACGACGGTCACGCAGCCTGGCATCGCTCTGCCCTTCGCCCGTTCGGCGATGGCTTGCGCGAACGGCTGGGGCGTCGGCACTGCTGGCGTCGCTCTGCCGATCCTCGCCCGGCTGCGTGACCGCTTCGACGGGACCCGTGTGTCCGCCGTCAAGCCGGCGTACGTCCCGACCGACAAGCAGACCCGACTCCACGTTCCGCTGGCTCCACCGGAGCTCAGACTCTGACCCCCAGTCAGGGAGACAGGCTCACGAGGGCCGCGGAACCGAGTTTCGGATCCGCGGCCCTCGTGTTTTTGTACCACCTCACAACCGAAGAACCGTTACTACACAAAGGAGAACGGGAATGTCATCGGCAATCGCCTTCGCGTCAGAGAAGGCGTTACCCGACGAACTCGCCCTTTCGGGATCCGGAATCGGTGAGCTTTTCGATGCCGTGGCCTCGCCGGATGCCGACCTGCCCTGCAGGTCCGGCGACGCCGACCTGTGGTTCGCGGAGTCACCGGCGGATCTGGAGCTGGCCAAGAGCCGGTGCGCCGAATGCCCGATCCGGAGTGCGTGCCTGTCCGGCGCGCTCGCCCGGCGGGAGCCCTGGGGGGTCTGGGGAGGCGAGATCTTCGAGCGCGGTGCCGTGGTCGCGCGCAAGCGGCCGCGGGGACGTCCTCGTAAGAACCCGGTGGAAACGCCCGTCGCGGAGAAGCGCATCGAGCGCCGCAACCGCACTGACCAGCAGAGTGCAGCCGCATGAGTACTGAAGCCCCCTTCGTTCCCGTGTCGTGGACGAAGCATCCGAGCACGCCGCGCCCCCGCGCCGGGGTCGCGCCCATGACCAAGGAGATCACCCGAATGTTGCTCAACGAAGAACTGGCGAGAGCACGAATACAGGACCTGCACGACGACGTCCGCCCGCGATCGGCGCGCACCAACGCGCGCGCCGCCCGCCGGTGGGACCGGGTGGCGTGCTGGGCTTCCCGCCGCGCAGGCCGGTATCGCGCCTAGCCGATCACCGACACCGCTCCTAGCGGTTCGTCACGCCCATCGGCTCCTTGGCCAGGTGGTGTTCGAGGAAGCTCTCGAACACCACCGGGCCTGACGCCGTTGGGCATCCATCTCAATGACTGCCCAGCGGTGGCTGGAGCTTCGCCGCATCCAGCCACCACTGCGGCGGTGCTCCATGCCGCGTCGATGTGCCTCGAAACGCACCAACCATCCGGCAGGCGGCCGATCCGAAACGGCGGCGAGCGACGGTACGCCGGTGTTGAATGACCGGTATGGCCGCACACACGCACGATCACATCGACTGGGCCGAGCGGATCCCGGCGTTGCGCCGTGCCGACGAGCTTCATGCAGCAACTCACGCGGGAATCGCCGCCGGCCTGGTCGATCGCGTCGGCCCGCAGCCGGTGATCGTCGACGTAGGTAGTGGCGCTGGCGGGATGAGTGCGGCCTTTGCCGTGGAGTTGGCCCGCCGCGGCGGAGGCACCCTCGTTCTCGTCGACGCCGTTCCCGAGCTGCTCGAGGTGGCCGAGGCCACCGCCAGGGCGGCCATCGAGCGGGCGAATGCGGAACACCCTGGTCGGGTGGGCCTGGAGAGCCCTGCAGCCGGTACGCAACGCGAGCCCTCAGCTGCACAGCAACAGGTCGAACTCGAGCAGGCGCAAGCCGAGCTGGCGGGGAGTGCCGTGGCTGCGACTGTGGGTCGCGCCCACCCCGGACCCGAGGCTGTTTCCAACGCCGCGTTCGCCGGGCATGTCTCGATCGAGAGCATCCGAGCGGACGTCGCGTCGGTGGACCTCGCTCAGCTCCTCCAGCCTGCGGACCTGGTCTGGGCCGCCTCGATGGTGCATCACCTCCCTGATCAGCAAGCCGGAATCGCCGGCCTGGTCACTGCTCTCAAGCCGGGCGGAACGCTCGCCCTGGCTGAGGGGAGCCCGCCCACCTACTGTCTGCCCTGGGATCTGGGCATCGGCGAACCGGGTTTGGAACGCCGTCTGCTGGCAGCCCGCGACCATTCGTTCGGAGAAATGCGTGCCGGCATGCCGGGCTCGGTCCGGATGCCCTACGGCTGGTACACCGCCCTCCGGAAAGCGGGATTGGAGCAAGTCGGCTCGTTCAGTCGTCTTGTCGACCTGCCTGCCCCTCCCAGCGAGGTCGTTCGCAACTACGTGATCGAACACATCACCTGGCTCGCCTCGGACGGCGACGAGCTGGTGACGCAGGAAGATCGGGACGTCCTGCGCCGTCTCCTGGATCCAGCGGATCCCGAGTACCTGGGCAGCCGCGAGGACATCTACGTGCTCGGAACGCAGACAGTCCACTTCGGATCGCGCCGATGACCGAGCCGGTTTCCTGTTCCCGCTGCGGCACTCGACGGAAGCCCGACGAGGATCCGCTGGAAACACTGGCGTGGGTCAGCGACCGTGAGGGCGGTGCTCTGCGCTGGCTGTGTCCCCGATGTGCTCGTGAGCACGTCCGTGACATCGAGGGGAAGCTTCCACCCGAATACTGGTGACTGCTCGTCATACGGCCACCTCCTTCAGCGCCTGAACCCTCGGCCGCCGGCGGCGAGCGGCCGCGGCGAACGCGCTCGTGAGTTCCCGCGCGACTGCCATCGCGTCACCGCGCAGACGGCTGGGGGTGGTGTGGACCAGCATCACCCCGGCACCGGTGAGCGGCAGGTGGCTCGTCGCCGGACGGTCCGGGCAGGTGGCGGCGGGATCGAGGACCCAGCCCAGGGCGACTTCATCCCACCAGGCGTCGACCACGCCGAGCCGGCGTCCGGCCGAGTCGCAGATGGTCACGTTCCAGATCGGCGGCGGTACTGGGACACCGCCCAGCAGTTCCCGTGCCACACCCTGCTGGTAGGTGTCGCGGAGAGAACCCAGACTGCGCAGGGTTTGGCGGACCGCGGATGTTCCGCGTTGGTTGCCTGCGTTGACCTCGTCACGCAACTGTTCGGCGCTGCAGAGCCCGTAGTAGACCGGCAGCGTGAGCAGGCGCCTGAGCCTGTCCGGATCGGTCTCGTGCCTGGCGAGATCGACGGTGGCGCGGGCGGGCGGAGCGAACGGCAGCCCGTCCACGATGACCGGCTCGGGGACGCGGGACGTGCGGTCGAGCCAGGTGAATTCGTGCGAGGCGATCCGGCGTCCGATCGGGATCAGGACGTGGACGCGCCGGGACGGTGACAGCGGAATGCCCTGAGCCTGCAACGCATCCGTGCCGCTGATCACCGCGTCCGGACCGGCGTGGTAGATCGCCGCGCGGAGTTGTTGATCCCGGCTGGGTTCTCGGTTGCTCAACAGGATCACGCCTGGCAGAAGCCTGCGCCACGGGCCCCCCGGACGGCACCGGGACGAGATGACGTGCTGGCTCAGGCCCGCTCGGCGCAGGCGCAGGCTGGTGGTGACGTCCTCACCCGGCGCCGACTCACACGCTGGTGTTGCGCTGATGGTTTCGGTCATGGGATCAGCGTCGCGCTGGAAATGAGGCAGGGGAAGACGTTACGGGGAACTGTGGACAACTCGGTGGTGCGACTGGTCATCTCATGCAGTTCTCGAAGAAATTGTGGATAACTGGCGCTCCTGACGGCCCACGGAACCCACGTCGGCAGAAGTTTGCGGCATGGTGGGTGTTGGGGCGGGACAAGCAGGACAGGGGACAGGCTGCGCGGAAGCTCGGTCCGCGTGGCGACGGAAACTGCCCCCTGGCACGTACACGAAGACGAGGAGGTGACAGCTGACAAAGCGATGTGCGGGCCGAACTAGCGCGCATACCTTGCGCGAGGCACAAAATTGGCGAGAGAGGGCGTGTGTTGTGAGGAAAACACGAGGGCTCAGCGCAATGGACGGGGCGCCGATGTCCGCGACGTCAGGGGCCTGCGCGAGAGCGCCGCACCCCTGACGTCCGGACGAGGAACGAAAGAGGAGGTGGGGCTCAGTCGGCGAAGCCGGGCTGCCAGCGCTCCACGATCGCCCGGGCTGGGATCTCCGCGTCGAGCTGGCACAGGATCCCCGTCGAACCTGCTGTCACGCGGTGAATCAGCAGGTACTCCGGCGGGAGGTTCAGTGACCGGCCGGTGCGGAAATCGCGGCCACGGGTGTCGCCGACCCGCATCGCCTGGCGTTGCATCCAGCGGCGCGTGAAGTGGAAGCGCTCGTTGGCGAGCGGCTCGGTGAACGGGGCCAGGTAGGCGAGAACGTCGTCGGCGCTGAGGTCCGTGCCAGGCCGGATGAAGCCGGCGGAACGCAGCAACTCCATGAGTTCGGTGGAGCGGTGATCGAGGGCAAGACGGGTCATCTCGCCCAACTGGCGAGGGATGCCGTGCGGTAGACGGGCCACTGCGCCGAAGTCGATCACAGCGAGGCGGCCGTCGTCCAGCAACATGAAGTTGCCCGGATGCGGGTCGGAATGCAACAGCTTCGTCCGGGCCGGTGACGAGAAGTGGAACTCGGCCAGGAGCGCGCCGACGTGGTTGCGGGTTTCCGCGTCCGCGCCGGCGATGATCTTGGCGAGAGGGGTGCCGGTTACCCACTCCGTCACGAGCACCTTCGGCGCGCTCGCGACCACCTTCGGCACCAGCACCTTGTCGTCGCCGTCGAAGGCCTTCGCGAACTCGCGCTGGCTGTCGGCTTCGCCGCGGTAGTCAAGCTCCTCGTCCATCCGCGCGGACAGTTCGGCAAGCAGCGGCTTGACCTCGGTGCCCGGCAGGAGCGCCTGGAAGAGCCTGCTGAACCGCTGCAGCTGCCGCAGGTCGCTGCGCAGCGCCTCGTCGGCGCCGGGGTACTGGACCTTGACCGCCACCTCGCGACCGTCGTGCCACACCCCCCGGTGCACCTGACCGATGCTGGCCGACGCGGTGGGGGCGTCGTCGAACTCCCGGAACCGCGTCTCCCACGACCGGCCCAGTTGCTCGGCCAGGACACGCCGGGTCTGGCGGGCCGGCATCGGCGGCGCGGCGGCCTGGAGGCGGGTCAGCGCGTCCCGGTATGGGGCGGCGAGCTCGTCGGGCACGGCCGCCTCGAAGACGCTCAAGGTCTGGCCGAACTTCATCGCGCCGCCCTTGAGCGTGCCGAGCACCTCGAACAGCTGCTCGGCAGCCTTCGCCGACAGGTTCGCGTTGACTTCTTCCGCGCTCTGACCGGTCAGCCGACGTCCCCAGCCGCCGACCGCCCGCCCCGCGATTCCGAGCGGCAGGCTCGCGAGCTTCGCGGCGCGGGCGGCGGTGCGGCGGGGAATCCCGGGATCGGCACGGTCGTCGGTCTCTTCGGGAAAGTCGGTCACTCCTGCGATTGTGCCTTGTCGACCATGTCTTCCGCAGCCATCGGCGCTTGCGCGTTGCTGACCAGCGGTTCCGGGCGTGCCCCGCAGGTGCAGGCCGGGTTCGGCGGCCACGGGCGGTGGTAGACCGTGCAGTCGTAGGGGTCGATTTCCATCGTCGTGTTCCAGCCGGGCGGAACCCCGTCGGCCGGTCCGAGAGCCCGGAGCACCTGACCGGTCGCCAGGGCGGCGGTCGCCTGCACCGTAGTCAGGTCGGCCTGCTGGGTGCGGCCGGCGAGCTGCCCCGCGACCGTGGGCCAGCGGTCGTCCATCGAGCGGCGGATGAGGTCCGCGCACGCCAGGCAGCTGCTCCGCCCGGGTTCGACGAGCGGCCCCACGATCCCGATGCCTTCCCGCACGCGCACCGCCAGGTGCGGCACCCGCTCGTGCATCAGCTGCCGGACCAGTTCGGGCGCGGGGACGATGGCGTCGGCGAGCACGGCGAGTTCCGGAAGCCGCCCGTCGCGCAGACGGCGGGTCACGGTCGCGGGGTTTGCCCGCCGTACGGCATCGGCCGCCGCGGCGGAGCGGGACCGGCCGATGTCGGCGTCGGTGTAGCCGCTGCCGGTGTCGTGCTCGGTGACGTTGCCCGCGGCCTCGACGCACACCTGCCCCACTCCCGCGGTTGCGAGCAGCACCGCGATAGCCACCGTCAGCCGCCCCGAGCCGAAGAGCACGACGGCGCTATGGCGGCGCCGGGCGACGGTCTCGCTGTGGCGGTGCCCGGTCGACAGGGACCACAGGCCGGCCTCGCTGGCGGCGCGGTTGTAGGCGGACGGCGGCCACGCTTCCTCGACGAGTCCGAGCCGGGTCAGGTTCGCGACGATGTCGCGGAGGATTTCGACGTGTTCGCTCTTGGCGAGCGCGAGCAGGCTCTCCAGCCGGAGGCTGCCGTCGAGCCGGTGCAGAGCGTCCACCAGGTCGGGCGGCAGGTCCTTGGCGACCATGGCGTGCCTGGGGTCGAGACCGAACTGGACCTCGCCCGGACCGCGGTCGAAGACCTCGAGACCCGGCCGCAGCCAGGGCCGTTCGGGCAGGAAGACCGTGTGCTGACTTGTGTTTGTGTCCGTCATGGAGCACAGAGTGACGGAAGGTGGCTAAGAATCCGCTAACCAAGATCGCGAGTTATCCACAGGTGGGCCATGATGTGGATAACTCGGGCCTTCTCGAAGTCGGCTCTCCCGAGTTGTCGGCCCCTGGCTTTACCGTGGACGGGTGGCGAACGCACGGGTGCCCTCTTTGAGGAACCGGGACAACACCGGGCAGTCATCGAACCCGCAGCTCAAGGTCGAAGTACGGCGTAGTGCACGACGAAGGCGGACGGTCAGCGCGTACCGGGACGGCGACACCCTCGTGGTGCTCATCCCGGCGAGCATGAGCCGAGCCGAGGAAAAACACTGGGTGGCCGAGATGGAGCGCAAGCTCCAGCGCACGGAGACCAAGCGGGCGTCTCCGGCGCGCGAATCGGATGCCGCACTGCTCGCGCGGTGCGCGCAGCTGTCAGCGCGATACCTCGACCGGCAGGCGTTGCCGGCGAGCGTCCGCTGGGTCCCGCCGATGCGCACCAGGTGGGCTTCATGCACGCCGGCGGACCGGACGATCCGGGTGAGTGACAGGTTGCAGAACGTGCCCGCGTGGGTGCTGGATTACGTGCTGGTGCACGAGCTGGCGCACCTGCGGGTGGCGGCGCACAACGCCGAGTTCTGGGAGCTGGTCCGGCGCTACCCGAAGACCGAGCGGGCGATCGGCTACCTCGAGGGCCTGTCCGCGGCGGCCGGCTGGGGGATCAGCGAGCTGGACGAGGACTGAGGAACGCCGCTCGGGGCCCCGCGACTTCGGCGGGGCCCCGAGCCGGCGAGGGAGGTTGGCACGACGGCCTGGTCCCGTCGCGAGCGGTGCCGGGGTGTGGCGTCGAGCTGGGCTCGCGGCGATGGCGGTCTCCACGGTCGGGGGCGCCCACGGTCGTGTGGGGTTGGAGCTTGCGAGGCGCAGGGTGGGGAGGACCGGGCGCGAGCAGGACCGTGAGCGTCGCGGCGGTGGGGGCGTCCGCCGTGGTGGGGTTGGAGCTTGCGAGGCGCGAGGTGGGGAGGACCGAGCACGAGCAGGACGGTCAGTGGGCGTTGCGACGGGGCAGCGCGGCCGGTTCCGCGATGGTGGCGGCGTCGTGCCTCTTCCCGGCTGTGGCCGCGAATGCGACGGGTCTGGGCGTTGATGAGTGCGATGGGCTGCGCGGCGATGGTGGCAGCGCCGACCCCGATCGGCGGTGGCCCCGATCGGCGGTGGCCCCGATCGGGGGTGGCCCCGATCGGGGGTGGCCTCAATCGGCGCTGGTTGCGAGCGCCGGAGGCCGCAGCCAAGCACGGCTGGGGCGGGGCTTGCCGCCGCGCCCCAGCCGGCTCGGTTGTGTGACCGCGGGGGTCAGTTGCCGGGCTCGTCGTCCTTGCCGGGGTCGCCCTTGTCCTCCGGCTTGGTGCGCTCCAGCTCGGCCATCGGGTCGTCCAGCTCGCCCGGCTTGCCCAGCCGCTCGGCGAACTCCAGCGGGTCGTCCAGGCCCTCAGCCGACGGCATCAGGTCCGGGTGCGACCACAGGCCGTCCCGCTTCTCGGCGCCGTGCCGGTCGCCCACGAGCTTCCACAGCGCGGACGCCGCCCGCATCCGCCGGGGCCGCAGCTCGAGCCCGACCAGCGTCGCGAACGTCTGCTCGGCCGGGCCGCCCGTCGCGCGGCGGCGGCGCAGCGTCTCACGCAGGGCGTCGGCCCCCGGAAGCCTGTCGCCGACCGCGTCGGCGACCACCACGTCCACCCAGCCCTCCACCAGGGCGAGCAGCGTCTCCAACCGGTTCAGCGCCGCCTGCTGCTCGGGCGTCGTCTGGGGCTCCAGCAGCCCCGAAGACAACGCCTCCTCGATGCTCGCCGGGTTCGACGGGTCGACCTGGCCGGCCAGCTGCTCCAACGCCGAAGTGTCGACCTTGATGCCGTGCGCGAACTCCTCGACCGTCGCGAGCAGGCGCTGCCGCAGCCACGGCACGTGCGAGAACAGGCGCTGGTGCGCCGCCTCCCGCGCGGCCAGGAACACCAGGACCTCGCTGCTCGGCAGCTCCAGCCCCTCGGTGAACTTCTCGATGTTCGCGGGCAGCAGCGCCGACGTCCCCTCCGGACCCAGCGGCAGACCCACCTCGGTCGAGGTCAGCACCTCCGACGCGAGCTGCGCGAGCGCGTTGCCCAGCTGCGAGCCGAACGCCATGCCGCCCATCTGGCCGACCATCGACAGCAGCGGACCGGCGGCCTGCTTCGCCTCGGCGGGGAGCGCCTCCACCCACGCGCCGGACACCTGCTGGGCCACCGGGTCGCACAGGCGCTGCCACGTCGGCAGCGTCTTCTGCACCCAGTCGCGTGGGGACCACGCCGCGGTCACCGACGCGCCCGCGGGCAGGATCGTCGCCGCGTCGAGCCACAGCTCCGCGAGGTGCCCGGCGTCCCGCACGGCGCTGTCGGCGTCGCCGCTCGAGGCGAAACCCATCGTGCCGCCGGCGCTTCCGCTGAGCTTCTGCAGTGCGATCTGTTTGGCGAGGTCGTAGTTCACCGGGCCCGACGAACTGCCGGCCTGGCTCAGCATCTGCCCGAGCTGGCTCAGCATCTGGCCGAGCTGGTTGAACGCGTCGGCGCCGGGCTGCTGGCCGCCCTCCGACGGCCCGTTGTCACCGGGCTTGTCGGGATCCGGGGGCCCGAAGCCGAACGGGAGATTGCTCATACCCCCACCGTACGCGGCCGGAGCAGCCGTGACCCCGCCAGAGGTGTCCGATTTCGCTCGGCGCGATCAAGGCCTGGTGATCGAGCGTGCGGGCCGGTCACCGTACGCTGTGGGCCGTGAGCGAGTCCCGCGACGACAGCACTGCTCCCGGCGCCGCGACCGGCACCAAGCCCGACGACGGCGACCAGGCCCGCAACGGGCACCGCGCGACGCGGCCCCGCGAGCGCACCGGCATGACCCGGCGCGGCTGGACCGTCGTGACCAGCGGTGTCCTCATCGTGGTGTTCGGGCTCATCGGCGCGTTCGTCCAGGTGCCCTACGTGGCGATCGGCCCCGGCCCGACCTACGACACGCTCGGCCAGGTCAACGGCGTCCAGGTGGTCGAGATCGACGGGCAGCAGACCTACCCGACCGCGGGCGAGCTGCGCATGACCACCGTCTCGCTCAACGACGAGATCAGCCTGTTCGGCGCGCTCGGCCTGTGGGTCAGCGGCCGGTACGCGCTCGCGCCGCGCGAAGAGTACTTCCGCCCCGGCGAGAGCGACGAGCAGGTCCAGCAGGAGAACGTCCAGCAGTTCCAGGACTCGCAGAGCAACGCCGAGGTCGCCGCGCTGCGCCACCTCGGCTTCCCGGTCAAGGTGCTCGCCCAGACGATCGTCGACAACACCCCGGCCAGCCGGGTCCTCGCCGCGGGCGACCGGCTGCTGTCGGTCAACGGCCGCACCATCACCAACGAGGACGACGTCACCGCGGCGCTCGCCGACACCACCCCGGGCCAGACCGTGCCGATCACCTTCCAGCACGGCACTGAGCCTCCCCGCACCGAGCAGATCACGCTCGCCGCGAACCCGGACCCGTCCAAGAAGCAGGGGTTCATGGGCCTGCAGCCCATCGACCGGGCCGACGTGCCCTTCGACGTGAAGATCTCGCTGCAGGACGTCGGCGGCCCCTCGGCCGGCCTGATGTTCGCGCTGGCGATCGTCGACCGGCTCACCCCGGGCGAGATAGTGGCAGGCGAGCACATCGCAGGCACGGGGGAGATCACCGAGAAGGGGCAGGTCGGGCCGATCGGCGGGATCTCGTTCAAGGTCGTCGCCGCGCGCGAGGCAGGCGCCACCGTGTTCCTCACGCCCGAGGCCAACTGCGCGGAGGCCTCCGCCGCGGCGCCGGACGGGCTGAAGCTGGTCAAGGTGACCGATCTGAACAGCGCGCTCTCGGCGCTGGACGCGCTCAAGGCGGGGCAGCCCACGCCGTCCTGCTGACCCGCGCCGGGTGCGTGACGGCCGCGGCTCCGAGTGGGAGTGCCGGGACGCGTGCTTGGGCGTCGAGCGTGGAGACGCGGCGCCGAGCTGAGGGTGCTAGACGGTGGATGTGCGGCTCGGGTGGCGCTTGGTGTGGGCCGTGGCGTGGCTGTGGGTGAGGCTCGGACGCCAGCCATGGGGCCACGGCGGGGGCACGTGGCGCTGAGTGGGGAGCGCCCGGACCCGGGCGGTTGTCCGGGGGCACCGAGCGTGGGACCCGGTACGGGAGCGCCCGGATTCACGCGGTTGTCCGGGGGCGCCGCGCGTGGGGACCGGTGCGGGAGCGAGGGGCTCGTCGCACCGGGTGGAGGGACTCAAGACACCCGGCGTGGAGCGCGGCCCCACGCGGCCGGGCGCCGAGGTCAGGGGGCCAGCGTGGCTCGAAGCGCTTCCAGCAGGTTGGGCGCCAGGTCAGGGTGCTCGACGATCTCGTCGGCGGGCTCGGCGTCCTCCGCCTTCGTGTAGCCCCGCAGCCGCATTACGCAGGCTCCTGGGCCGTCCCTAAGCACGGCCGCCACCAGGCGCGCCTCCGTCCGGTCGGGGTGGTCCGCCGCGGCCTGCCGCAGTCGCTCCGCGTCGCCTGAGTCGGACAGCTCCGACTCGGCGCTCGGGGGCAGCACGATGATCTCCTGGGCCAGCGCGCAGCCGAGCACGACGTCCGGCCAGGCGATCCGCCCCAGCGCCTCCGCCAGGTCCCCCTCGGGCAGCGGCTCCTGCGCCACCGGGGTCAGCGCGCTCGACGGGTCGAGCTGCCCGGCCAGCTCCGGCTGCTCGCGCAGCAGCGACGCGGTCGGGACCAGCGCGAACAGCTGAGGAGCCTGGTCCCACCCGGCGGCGGCCACGAACTCCTCCACCTCACGGGCCAGCGCCGCGATGGCCGGACCGGTGGCGGGGTTGACTTCCGATGCCATCTCCTCATCGTGTCAGGTGCCCGCTGGACGTGTCCGATTCGGGCCGGTCGGGGAACCCGCGGCGGCCCTCCTAGAGTTAGGGGTTCAGGGGTGTCCTGCATTACGGGTCGCCCCGCCAGCGGACCAAGACAACAGGAGCGTGCGCAGTGGCCAGTCGGCCCCCAGTGAGCCTGCCGAAACTGTCCCGTCGCAGCCGGGTACTGCTGATCATCGCCGCGGTGATCGTCCTGGCGCTGCTACTCGGCGCGCGCCTGTTGGACACCTACGTCGACTGGCTGTGGTTCGGCGAGGTCGAAGCCCGCCAGGTCTTCAACACGATGGTCGTCACCCGCATCGTGTTGTTCTTCGCGATCGGGCTGCTGGTCGGCGGCTCGCTCGCGCTCAGCCTGTGGATCGCCTACCGCACGCGGCCGGTGTTCGTCCCGGTCTCCGGCGCCGACGACCCGCTGGCCCGCTACCGCTCGGCCGTGGTCGGCCGCATCCGGCTGTTCGGCATCGGCATCCCGCTGGTCACCGGCCTCATCGCGGGCGCGACCGGCGAGGGCGACTGGCAGCGCATCCAGCTGTTCCTGCACGGCACGAGCTTCGGCCAGACCGACCCCGAGTTCGGCAACGACATCGGCTTCTACGCCTTCACGCTGCCCTTCTACCAGTGGCTGCTCGGCTGGCTGTTCGTCGCGGTGACGATCTCGTTCATCGGCGCGCTCATCGCGCAGTACCTGTTCGGCGGCATCCGGCTCGCCGGCCGCGGCGGCCAGCTCGCCGGCTCGGCCCGCGTCCAGCTCGCCGTCACCGCGGGCCTGTTCGTGCTGCTGAAGGCCGTCGAGTACTACTTCGACCGCTACAACCTGCTGTTCTCCGACCGCAACGCCCCGCTGTTCTACGGCGCCACCTACACCGACCTGAACGCGGTGCTGCCCGCGAAGCTGATCCTGCTGTGCATCTCCGCGATCTGCGCCGTCGCGTTCTTCGCGGGCGCGTTTCTGCGCAATATCCAGCTGCCCGCGATCGCGCTGGTGCTGCTGATCCTGTCCGGCGTGCTGGTCGGTGTCGCCTGGCCGGCGATCCTCGAGCAGTTCTCGGTCAAGCCGAACGCCAACCAGAAGGAAGCGCTTTCCATCAGTCGCAACATGGAGGCGACGAAGTCCGCGTTCGGGCTCAACAACGTCCAGTACGAGGACTACACCGGCACCGGGCAGGCCACCGCGTCGGAGATCAGCGCGGACACCACGACGGTGCCGAACATCCGCCTGCTCGACCCGAACGTGCTGGCGCCCACCTTCACCCAGCGGGTCGGCCGGGAGAACTTCTACGGCTTCCCGCAGAAGCTCGACATCGACCGCTACGAGATCGACGGCAGGCTGCAGGACTACGTGGTCGCCGCCCGTGAGATCAACACCGCCAACCTCACCGGCAACCAGACCAACTGGATCAACAAGCACATGGTCTACACGCACGGCAACGGGTTCGTGGCGGCTCCGGCCAACACGATCGACCGTGCGGTGAGCAGCGCCAACAGCGACGGCGGTTACCCGATCGCGGTCACCAGCGACACGCAGAACCCGACCGGCGCCGGCATCAACCCGGCCAACCCCACAGCGCCGGGCATCGCGGTCACCGAGCCGCGGATCTACTACGGCGAGCTGACCAACGACTACGCCATCGTCGGCGGCCAGGAAGGCCGGGCGCCCGGCGAGTACGACAGCGCCAGCAGCAGCAACTACCGCTACGACGGCACCGGCGGCGTGAACCTCGGCAACTGGTTCAACCGCCTCGCCTTCGCGGCCAAGTACGGCGAGCGGAACATCCTCTTCTCCGACGCCATCAGCGACGGCTCGAAGATCATGTACAACCGCGACCCGCGCCAGCGCGTCAGCAAGGTCGCGCCGTGGCTCACCGTCGACGGCGACCCGTACCCGGCGGTGGTCGACGGCAAGATCGTCTGGATCGTCGACGGCTACACCACGCTGAACAACTACCCGTACTCCCAGCAGACGCCGCTCGGCGCCGCCACCGAGGACACCCTCGCCGGCGTCGCCCGCCAGGCCAACAACAACATCAACTACATCCGCAACTCGGTGAAGGCGACCGTCGACGCGTTCAACGGCACCGTCACCCTCTACTCGGTCGACGACAAGGACCCGGTCCTCAAGGCCTGGGAGCAGGTCTTCCCGGGCCTGGTCAAGCCGGGCAGCGAGGTCAGCCCCGAACTGCGGTCGCACTTCCGGTACCCGGAGGACCTGTTCAAGGTCCAGCGCGAACTCCTGACGAAGTACCACGTCACCGACCCGCAGGAGTTCTACACGACCAACACCTTCTGGAACGTGCCCCAGGACCCGACCCAGGAGGGCGGCACCAACCTGGACGCCTCCGGCCTGGCCAACCAGCCCGGCTACTACGTGCTGGCGCAGGCGCCGGGGCAGAGCGGCACGACGTTCCAGCTGACCAGCCCGCTCACCGCCCTGCAACGGCAGTACCTCGCGGCCTGGATGACCGTGTCCTCCGACCCGGACGACTACGGCGCCATCAAGGTCCTGCGGCTACCCACCACAGCGGCGGGCAACAGCCAGGTCGACGGCCCCGTCCAGGTCCAGAACAGGTTCCAGAGCGACTCCCGGTTCGCCCAGGAACGGACCCTGTTCAGCAACCAGAGCGTCACGGTGATCTTCGGCAACCTGATCACCCTGCCGGTCGGCGGCGGGTTCCTCTACGTCGAACCCGTCTACATCCAGCAACGCAACCAGAACAGCTACCCGCAGCTCGCCCGCGTGCTGGTGTCCTACGGGTCCAAGGTCGGGTTCGCGTCCACGCTGGCCGACGCGCTGAAACAGGTCTTCGGCGACCAGGCAGGCCAGGCGGCGACCTCGCCGACCCAGCAACAACCGACGACCAACACGCCGACACCGAGCACCACGCCGACGAACCCGCCTGCCACCGGCGGCACCGGCAGCAGCCCGGCCCTCGACCAGGCCGTCGCCGACATCCAGTCGGCGCTCGAACGGCTCCGGCAGGCCCAGCAGAGCGGCAACTTCGCCGCACAGGGCGAGGCCCTCGCCGCGCTCGACGCCGCCGCCCGCGCCTACGAGAACGCCAA
This sequence comes from Amycolatopsis sp. ATCC 39116, assembly GCF_000231075.2. Taxonomy (NCBI): domain Bacteria; kingdom Bacillati; phylum Actinomycetota; class Actinomycetes; order Pseudonocardiales; family Pseudonocardiaceae; genus Amycolatopsis; species Amycolatopsis sp. ATCC 39116. Next base: position 24,923 of record NZ_AFWY03000007.1, read on the forward strand.
GGCCGCCCAGACGACCTCGGCGCCTCCCCAGCCGGGCGGATGACCACCCCACCGGGTGCCGGAGCTGCTTCCGGCACCCGGTGTGCACACCCCCGCAACCGAGGCGTAAACTCATTCTCACAACGCGGGGTGGAGCAGCTCGGTAGCTCGCTGGGCTCATAACCCAGAGGTCGCAGGTTCAAATCCTGTCCCCGCTACGAGAGGCAGGGGCCCTGTATCCGCGGAAAGCGCGGATGCAGGGCCTCTCTTCGTTGTGTCTTCTGGGGGTCGGACCCCCAGGCCCCCGGCAGGGGGCGAGCCCCCTGCACCCCCCCGCGGTGCCGGATTGGGTGGGGACGTCCCGGTGAGTGGGGCGAGCCCCTGCACCCCCCCCGCGCGGTGCCGGATCTGTGGGGACGTTCGGTTGGGTGGGGCGGGGCCGGGTTTGCCCTTCGCGCCTGGCGGCGCTGGGGCAATGGGTCAGCTGGGGTTGGGCGCGGATGCCAGGGGCTGGGGGGTGTCTTGTGTGGACTGGGGGGGCCAGGTTTGGGGGGCGGGTGGGGTGTGTATAGTGGGTCTTACAGCGCGGGGTGGAGCAGCTCGGTAGCTCGCTGGGCTCATAACCCAGAGGTCGCAGGTTCAAATCCTGTCCCCGCTACCAGGGAAAAGGCCCGGTCTTAACGGACCGGGCCTTTTTCGTGCGCTTGGGGCACCCCCGATTGGGCCGGACGGGGGAAGGTAATGACCTTTGTGGACATTGATCGTGACCACTGTGGACAGATCGGCGGAAAAGTGGCACCTTGTAGGGGTGTCTGAACTCAATGCAACAGCAGCGGCATTGCTCGGCCTGCTCCAGGACGGCCCGGCCACCGGGGGGCAGCTGGTTGCGGCGGCGGAGGAGCGGTTCGGGACGTTCTTCAGCGTCACCCGCAGCCAGGTCTACCGTGAGCTGCCCGCCCTCGCCAAGGAAGGGCTCGTCCGGCTCGGCAAGCAAGGACCGCGCTCCAGCCAGCAGTACGTGATCACCGCCGCCGGGAAGAAGGCCTTCAAGGCCTGGCTGACCTCCGACGCCGGCCCCGACCACCTCCGCAGCCCCCTGATCCTGCGCCTCGTGCACGCCGCCTCGCTCACCGCGAAGCAGCGCGCCGGCCTCATCGAGACGGCCAGGGCCAGCTACCAGGAGGACCTGGACGAGGCCAGGGCCGCCGTCAAGGCAGCGGGCGACCCCTACACCAAGGCCATCGCCGAATTCGGCCAGGCGCACGCTCGCGCGGCGCTGAAGCTGATCGACGCGATCCCGGACGCCTGAGCGGCCACGGGGCCCCAAGCGGCCGGTTCCCGTAACCGGCCGCGCCCCGTGCCGTAACCTTGAAGGTTGTGAGTGGTGACTTCGCAGCCGACCTGAAGGACCTCGCCGGCAAGCTGACGCAGGTCGAGTCCGTCATGGACCTCGACGCCCTGCGCGCCCAGGTGGCTGACCTGGAAGAGCAGGCGTCCAACCCCAACCTGTGGGACGACCCGGAGGCCGCGCAGAAGGTCACCAGTCAGCTGTCCCACCGGCAGGCCGAGCTGCGCCGGGTCACCGACCTGCGCCAGCGGCTCGACGACCTCGAGGTGCTCCACGAGCTCGCCGAGGCCGAGGGCGACAACGCCAGCAAGGCCGAGGCCGAAGGCGAGCTGACCCGCCTCGCGAAGGAAGTGGACGCCCTCGAGGTCCGCACCCTGCTCTCCGGCGAGTACGACGACCGCAACGCGGTGGTCACCATCCGCGCGGAAGCCGGCGGCGTCGACGCGGCCGACTGGGCGGAGATGCTCCTGCGCATGTACCTGCGCTGGGCCGAGCGCCACGGCTACCCGACCGACGTGTACGACATCTCCTACGCCGAAGAGGCCGGGATCAAGTCGGCCACCTTCAAGGTCGCCGCGCCCTACATCTACGGCACCCTCTCCGTCGAACAGGGCACCCACCGGCTCGTCCGGATCTCCCCGTTCGACAACCAGGGCCGCCGCCAGACGTCGTTCGCCCACGTCGAGGTGCTGCCCGAGGTCGAGGAGGTCGACCACGTCGAGATCCCGGAGAAGGACATCCGGGTCGACGTGTTCCGCTCCTCGGGCCCCGGCGGGCAGAGCGTCAACACCACCGACTCCGCGGTGCGCATCACCCACCTGCCCACCGGCATCGTCGTCTCCTGCCAGAACGAGAAGTCGCAGCTGCAGAACAAGGCCGCCGCGCTCAAGGTCCTCCAGGCCAAGCTCCTCCTCAAGAAGAAGGAGGAGGAACGGGCCGAGCTCGACGCGCTCAAGGACTCCGGCAGCAGCTGGGGCAACCAGATGCGCAACTACGTTCTGCACCCGTACCAGATGGTCAAGGACCTCCGCACCGAGCACGAGGTGGGTAACCCCAGCTCCGTGCTCGACGGGGAGATCGACGACTTCCTGGAGGCCGGTATCCGCTGGCGCAAGCAGGCCAACGCTGCGTAACCGCCGCGCCGGAGGCAATAGGCCAACCCGGGCTTAACGACGCCCATGGGTAGGATTGCCCACCGTGATTCGGCTCGACAGTGTCTCCAAGGTCTACAAGACGTCGACGCGTCCCGCACTCGAGAACGTGTCGGTCGACGTGGACAAGGGCGAGTTCGTCTTCCTGATCGGGCCCTCCGGGTCCGGCAAGTCGACGTTCCTGCGCCTCCTCCTGCGCGAGGAGGTCCCCACCAAGGGCCGGGTCTTCGTGTCCAACTTCGACGTGGCCAAGATGGCCCGCCGCAGGGTCCCCCGCCTGCGGCAGACCATCGGGTGCGTCTTCCAGGACTTCCGCCTGCTCGGCAACAAGACCGTCGCGGAGAACGTCGCGTTCGCGCTCGAGGTCATCGGCAAGCCGAAGCACACCATCAAGAAGGTGGTGCCGGAGGTCCTCGAGCTGGTCGGGCTGGAAGGGAAGGCCGACCGCATGCCCCACGAGCTCTCCGGTGGTGAGCAGCAGCGGGTGGCGATCGCCCGCGCGTTCGTGAACCGGCCGCTCGTGCTGCTGGCCGACGAGCCCACCGGGAACCTCGACCCCGACACCAGCCAGGACATCATGCTGCTGCTGGAGCGGATCAACCGCACCGGCACCACCGTCCTGATGGCCACCCACGACCACTCCATCGTGGACTCCATGCGGCGCCGGGTCGTCGAGCTCCAGCTCGGCAAGGTGATCCGCGACGACGCCCGGGGCGTGTACGGCGTCGGCCGCTGAGTCACCCCGAACCCCCCGCCTGCCCCCGACCTGAGGAACCACCCCCCGATGCGTGCCAGTTTCGTGTTCAGCGAGGTCTTCACCGGCCTGCGCCGCAACATCACGATGACCATCGCGATGATCATCACCACGGCCATCTCGCTCGGCATGCTCGGCGGCGGCCTGCTGATCGTGCGGACCATCGACAAGATGCAGGTCAACTACATGGCCGACGTCGAGGTCTCGCTCTACCTGACCCAGGACGTCAGCGCCAACGACAAGACCTGCACCCAGGACCCGTGCCGCGGACTGCTGGCCGACCTGAACAGCAACCCGGCCGTCGACTCCGTCGTGTTCGAAAACCGCGACCAGGCCTACGAGCGGTTCAAGAAGCTCTTCCAGGACAACCCGATCCTGGTGCAGTCCGCCCGCCCCGAAGCGCTGCCCGCCTCGCTGCAGGTCAAGCTCAAGGACCCGAGCCGCAGCGACGTCATCACCCAGGAGTACGGCACCCGGCCCGGCGTGTCCCGCGTCGACGACCAGAAGCAGTTCCTCGACCGGTTCTTCGGCGTGCTCGGCGGCGTCCGCGACGGCACCTTCGTCATCGCGCTCATCCAGGCACTCGCCGCGCTGCTGCTGATCTCCAACACGGTGCAGATCTCCGCGTTCACGCGGCGCACCGAGGTCGGCATCATGCGGCTCGTCGGCGCCACCCGCTGGTACACGCAGCTGCCGTTCCTCCTGGAAGCGGTGGTCACCGGCGTCATCGGCTGGGCGATCGCGGTCGGCGGCCTGATCGCGGCGAAGTTCGCGTTCATCGACCGCATCCTGTCCGTCACCGGCGGCATCATCCCGAACATCCAGGTGCTCGACGTGATCGTGGTGGCGCCGTGGCTGCTGCTCGCGTCGATCATCATCTCGGCCACCACCGGGTACCTGACGCTGCGGCTCTACGTGCGGCATTAACGCCGTGCTCCAGCCGGGACGTGTGGGATAACCTGGAACTATGCCCAAAGAACGAGGCTCCAAGGTGATCGCGTCGAACCGCCGCGCGCGGCACGACTACGCGGTGCTGGACACCTATGAGGCCGGGATCGCGCTGGTGGGCACCGAGGTGAAGAGCCTGCGCGCGGGCCGCGCCTCGCTGGTCGACGCGTTCGCCACGGTCGACGACGGTGAGGTGTGGCTGCGCAACCTCCACATCCCCGAGTACGAGCACGGCACGTGGACCAACCACGAGTCGCGGCGCAAGCGGAAGCTGCTGCTGCACCGCGGCGAGATCGAGAAGCTGATCGGCAAGACCAAGGAGGGCGGGCTCTCGCTCGTCCCGCTGTCCATGTACTTCAAGGACGGCAAGGTCAAGGTCGAGCTCGCCCTCGCCAAGGGCAAGAAGGCCTACGACAAGCGCCAGGACCTGGCCAAGCGCGACGCCCAGCGCGAGATCAGCCGCGCCGTGGGCAGGGCGTTGAAGGGCCGCCGCTAGGTGGGGCCGGAGCGCGACGAGGACATCCGGGACTGGGTGCGCGGCCTCGGCCTGGACGGTCTCGTCGACCTGCACCTGCACTTCCTGCCGGAACGGATGCTGGTCAAGGTCTGGGCCTACTTCGACCGGATCGGTGAGCGCACGGGCTACGAGTGGCCCATCCAGTACCGGGTGGCCGAGGACGAGCGGGTCGCGCTGCTCGAATCGTTCGGGGTGCTGAGGTACGCGCCGCTGGCCTACCCGCACAAGCCCGGCATGGCCGAGTGGCTCAACGGCTGGCTGCGCGAGTTCGCCGAACGCGTCCCGGCCGCGGTGCCCACCGCGACGCTCTACCCGGAACCGTCGGCGGCCACCTACGTCGTCGAAGCGCTGCAGGCCGGCGCCCGCTGCTTCAAGGCGCACGTCCAGGTCGGCGCCTACGACCCGCGGGACGAGCTGCTCGACCCCGCGTGGGGTGCGCTCGCCGAGGCCGGGGTGCCCGTCGTCGTGCACGCCGGGCACGGGCCCGAGCGCGGCCCGCACACCGGGCTCGACGTGTTCGGCGAGGTGCTCGCCCGGCACCCGCGGCTGACCGCGGTGCTCGCGCACGCGGGGATGCCCGAGTACGCCGAGGCGCTCGCGCTGGTCGAGCGGTACCCGCGCGTGCACCTGGACACCACGATGGTCGGCGTCCCGTTCACCGAGGCGCTGATGCCGCTGCCGCCGGACTGGACGAGCCGGCTCGCGGACATCGCCGACCGGGTCGTGCTCGGCACCGACTTCCCGAACATCCCCTACTCCTACGCCACACAGCTGCGGGCGGTCGCCGGCTGGGCTGCCGACGACCGCCTCGGGGACGACTTCCTGCGGGCCGTCCTGCACGACACCCCGGCGAAGCTGCTCAACCTCTGACGGCGACCCGCACCGGCTTCGCCGCCAGCAGCAGCCCGGCCAACACCAGCGCCACCCACGGCACGGGACCGGCGAGCATCCCGGCGTCCAGCGGCGTGGTGAACCCCTTCGCGGCCAGGCCGAGCAGCCCGGCGGACGCGAGCACGGCAGCGGCGGCGAGCTGTCCGGCCGGGACGCCGCCCGCGGGGCTGGGCCGGGTTTCGAAGCGCCCGAACGCCTTCAGCAGACCGGCCAGCACGACTCCCGCCGCGCCGACCCACAGCGGGGCGACGGCGAACCAGTCCGCGCTGCCGGGTTCCGGTGTGGCGTAACCGAAGCCCAGCACGGCGATTCCGGCGACGACGACCAGCGCGGGCATGTGCCACAGGTACATGCTCATGAACCGCGGCCCGCTCCAGCGCAGCACGGCGGCGACGGCGGGGCGCTCGGCGAGCGTGGCCAGCGTGGGCTTGAGCGCCAGCCAGAACCCGGCCTGCCCGACGGCGAGGCTCATCAGCACCGCGGTCGGCGGGCTCATGTTGGACACCGGCGCGCCCGGCATGCCGATCATGCTCGCCGGGTACGGGCCGAACGCGACGGCCAGCGCGGTGACCCCGAACCCGGCCACGGCGAGCGCGGCCGCGCCACGACGGGTCAGCGTGCCGAGCCTGCCCTCCGCGTAGGAGAAGCCGAGCTGGTGCACCGCGAGCCAGACGAACACCGCGTTGGCGTAACCGAGCGGGCCGAACACCTCGAACCGTCCGAAGTCGACGATCACCGCGAGCCCGGTCAGCACCAGCGGCACACGCAGTCCCCAGCGGCGGTGCGCGGCCAGCATGAGCGGCGTCGCGGCCACGGTGATCAGGTAGACGGCGAGGAACCACAGCAACTGCCCGGCGATCGCGCCGGCGATCTGCACCGGCTGCTCCGGCGCGCCGAGGTCGCGCAGCAGGTCCGGCGCCAGCAGCCACACCGCGAACAGCGGCAGGACCGGGACCAGCAGGCGCTTGAGCCGTGTGGACAGCCAGTCGCGCGTGGACGCGGCGCGGCGCAGCGACATCAGGTTGGCCGCGCCACCGGCGAAGAAGACCATCGGCATGACCTGGGACAGCCAGGTCAGCGCCCACCAGCCGGGGGTGGTCAAGGCGTTGCCGGTCGCGAGACGGCCGTGGTCGTAGCTGAGCACGGGCATCAGCCAGTGCTGCCCGATGACGGCGAGGATCGCGGTCGCGCGGACCACGTCGAGGAAGGTGTCGCGGGCTCCCGCCGGGGCCTGCCGCAGGCTTGTTCGCATGCGTTCAGCCTGGTCGGAACGGGTGCCGGGCACAGCCGGGCAGACCGCCGTCTTCGGGCGGGGGACAGGTGCAGGACCGTGGTGGGGTCCGCCCTACCTACAGCTCGCGAGCCTCGTCGACCTCGGAGGCGGGCAGGCCGCAGAGCCGGTACTCCCAGCCGGCCTCCGGGGAGAACCCGAGCTGGTAGAAGGTCTCGATCTTGGGGCCCTCGTGCAGGTGGACGTGCCGCATGACCGTGCCGCTCACCGGGTCGTCGAGCGTCTGGACCCGGCCGTCGAGTGGGCCACCGAAGAACCGGACGTTCTCTTCGGTCATGGGGCCCTCCTCGTGCGGGGAAACGATGTCAACGTCCGCCCATGGTAGGTGAGCGGCGGACCGGGCGCCGCCGTCAGAACGGGTGAGGAGCGATTCACCACACCGGACGGACGGTGACCCTCCGGTGTCGCGCCATATCGTCCGCGAACGCCGACAACCCTTGGTGCATCCGGGCGAAATCGTCGGTGCCGATCAGGTGCACCCACCGTTCTTCGGCTGCCCGCGAGTGCGCCACCACCCGGTCGACGCACCGACGGCCGCGCGGCGTCAGGACGACCAGCCTGCTGCGCCGGTCGGTCGGGTGCGGCCGGCGTTCGACGTACCCACGGGTGATCAGTTCGTCGACGAGCTGCACGGCGGCCTGCTTGGTGATGCCGAGGTGCTCGCCGAGCTCGACGGCCGTGGCGGGGCGGTGCGACAGGAAGTGGAACACGAAGCCGTGCGCCGGGCGGACGTCGTCGAACCCCTCGGCGGCGAGGTGCTCGTGGATCTCGTCCATCAGCGCGCGGAAGGTCAGCGCGAGCAGTCCCGGCATGTCGCCAGCGGTCATGGTCAAGCTCCTTGACTAGATGGTCAAGCTGCTTTACCTTAAAACTGGTAAACCTGCTTGACTACTTGGAGGTCGGAAATGCCTGTCGCGACGTTGGCGGATGCGCCCCGGTTCGAGCGCGGCGGTGCGGTGTTCCGCCCGCTGGCCGTGCCCAGCCGCGGGTCCGCCGAGCTGGCGGTCTGGCTGCTGGAGCTCGAGCCGGAGCTGACCGGCGAGGAGCACTCGGTGAGCCGCGAGGAGGTGTTCGTGCTGCAGTCCGGGGTGCTCGAACTGACGCTCGACGGCGAAGTCCACCGGCTCGCCCCCGGCGACGCGGTGATCGTGCCCCCGGACACCCTGTTCCGGCTGGACAACCCCGGCGCGGAGCCGGCGCGGGCCACGGTGTGCACGTCGGCCGGAATGGTCGGCACGGTGGGCGGCGCCATGATCGTGCCGCCCTGGACGCGCTAGTTGTTGTGACCTGACAGGTTGTGGAGGGTCAGGGCAGTCGGGTGATTGGGTGGCCTGCTAGGGCGGAGTGTGCGCGTTCAGTGTTGTAGTGCTGGACCCACGGGCTGTGATGTGGACGGGAGGAACGGTCAGCCAATCCGGCGTCGCCCTCCTCCCGGTGCCGCGTCAGCCACTTGGAGATCGTGGAACGGGCCACTCCGAGCTGTTCAGCGATCCGCGCCGGCGGCCACCCCGCCTGACAACGCTGCACGATCAACTGCCGGGCATACACCGTGGTCCGTGCGTTAGCGTGACCCATCGAGGACCTCCAGGGCTGGTAGTGGATGCGTCGCAGCACCCACTCCGCCCGGAGGCCCTCCCCACAATCAACCCGACACGCCGTCCACGACCTCACCAGTCACAACAGCTAGGGGCGGCCGAGGTAGGTGAGGACCGCGCGGACCCGGCGGTGCTCCTCCGCGCTGGCCTCCAGCCCGAGCTTGGCGAAGATGTTGCCGATGTGCTTCTCCACGGCGCCGTGCGAGACGACCAGCGACGCGGCGATCGCGGAGTTGGACAGGCCCTGCGCCATCAGCCCGAGCACCTCGGACTCCCGCGCCGTCAGCGCGTCCAGCGGGTTCTTCCGTCCACGGGCCATGACCTGCGCGATCACCTCCGGATCGATGGCCGTGCCGCCCCGTGCGACACGGCGTACCGCGTCGAGGAAGTCGGCCACGTCGGCCACGCGTTCCTTCAGCAGGTAGCCGACGCCGCCTGCCCCACCGGACAGCAGCTCGACCGCGTAGCTCTCCTCGACGTACTGCGAAAGCACCAGCACCGGCAGGCCCGGCACCGCCTCGCGCGCCGCCAGCGCGGCGCGCAAGCCCTCGTCGGTGAACGTCGGCGGCATCCGGACGTCGACGATCGCCAGGTCCGGCCGGTGCTCGGTGACCGCGCCGACCAGCTCGTCGCCGCGGTCGACCGCGGCGACCGTCTCGATTCCCTCGTCGGCGAGCAACCGCTCGACCCCGGCACGCAGCAGGACCGCGTCCTCGGCGATCACCACACGCATTCCGCCAACCCCCAGTTCGTGAGTGAATTCGCCCTATTCACTCACGAACCGGGTCACCAGGTACACGGCAGGTCGGCTCGCACCACCGTCGGCCCACCCTCGGGGCTCACCACCGTCATCACGCCGTCGATGGTGGCGGCCCGGTCGGCCAGCCCGGCCAGCCCGCCGCCGGGGCGCACCTCCGCGCCGCCGTGCCCGTTGTCGGTGATCTCGATGATCACCTTGTCGTCCGTGCGCCAGGCCTTGACCTGCGCTTCCGTCGCGCCGGAATGCTTGGCGACGTTGGTGAGCGTCTCCCCGGCGATGAAGTACGCGGTGGTCTCCACCGCGGCCGGCGGGCGCGGCTCGATGTCGACCGAGACCTCCACCGGGATCGGCGTCTTGGCCGCCAGCGCGGACAACGCCGCGTCGAGGCCGCGGTCGCCGAGCACCGCCGGGTAGATGCCGCGGGCGAGGTCCCGCAGCTCCGACACCGCGAGCTTGGCGTCGGTGTGCGCCTCCTCGATCAGCGCGCGGACCGCGTCCGGTTCCTTGTCCAGCTTGTTCTTGACCCGGCCCAGGTTCAGTGCGACCGCGACCAGCCGCTGCTGCGCACCGTCGTGCAGGTCCCGCTCGATCCGGCGGCGCTCGGCCTCGGCGGCGTCCACCCCGCGCGCCCGTGACGCCTGCAGTTGCTGCGCCTTCACGCGCAGCCGTTCCGCGCGGTTCGGTCCCAGCAGCGCGATGGCCAGTGAACCGTGCACCCAGCCGATCCACGGCGCGACCCAGATCGCCATCGGCACCAGCACGATCGACGCGAGGCCGACCGCGAACTCGACCACACTCAGCGGGAAGGCGATCAGCAGGTAGGCGAGGTCCCGCCACGTCGTGCTGTCCACCAGGCGCATCCGCCACCGGCGCAGCACCCCGCCCTCGACCGGCGCGCGGTCGGCGGGCGGCAGGGGAGTGCCCAGCATCCGGCGCACCCAGCGGCGCTCCAGGTCACCGAAACCACGCACCATGCTCGTGGTCCACAACAGGATCGGGATGCCGACCCAGATCACCGTCGTCGCGATCCCCACCAGGCTGAGCGTCACGACCAGCACGAACTGGACCAGGCGCAACGCGAAGGAGGAGATCATGTACGCGATCGACTTGGCGGCCCCCGGACGCGGCTGCTCGATCGGCCCGTGCTCACCGGCCACGACGCTCATCATGCCACCGCACCAGGGCGCTCGGTGTCCGATTCGACGAGCCTGCGGGCCCGCGGCCCCGGACCGAGCATGGCCCGGGCGAACAGCGCGTGAGCCGTGCCCATGCCGCGGGTCAGCGCGATCGCGCACGCCAGGACGATCAACCCGAGCGCGGCCCACGGCAGCGCGTCGACCGGCGAATCCACCACTATCCAGCGCTCGTCGAAGGCCGGGAAGAAGTAGGCGCCACCAGGCAGGTAGGTGCAGTAGAACGGCAACGTCGTCGCCGCGAGCCCGACCGACCAGAAGGCGACCACGGTCGTGAACTCGGCGATCCCGAGCGGCAGCAGCAGCACCAAGTAGAGGACGTCCCGCCACGTCGCGCCGTCGGTCAGCCGCGCACGCCAGCGAGCCTTCAGGCCGAACTCCGGCAGCGGCTTGTACGGCGTCGCGATGTAGGCGCCCAGCATCCGGTACACCCTGGCACGCTCGAACCGGCCGGCCGCGCGGGCGATCAACACCCCGGCGGCCAGCACCGGCAGCCCCACCCACACGACCGCGGTGCCCAGGCCAGCCGTGAACAACGTCACCATCAACGCGAACCCGGCCACACCCAGCGGCAGGTTGCACAGCAGGTACCCCAGCGCGCCGAGCACCGGAGGGCGCGGCCGCGTGCCGTCCAGCGCGGAATACGTCGGCCCCATGATCCGTTCCTCTCTCTGCAACACGGGACCAGCATCGCGAGGTTCCCGCTGGTGGGCCATGGGGCGCGCGGGCGTCACCGGGGTAGGGACAACCCCACCGGTGCGGAACAAACCCGGTTGCCGGGGGCGTTATGCTGGTAACGGAACACCATCAAGGGGGTGAACGGTTTCGACTCTGGACGTTGAGTCAAGGGAAGCGTGCCGGTGCAGGCGAGAGACCACCGTTAAGCGTCGTCGTAACCAAATAAGCGCCAAGACTAATAGTCAGCGCGACTTCGCCCTCGCCGCCTGAGCGAGTGCGAGTCTGTCGGCCCGGGAGCGCCTCCGTCCCGGTAGCCGGCATCAGCTAGGAGGCTCACCTTCCGGACCCGGCCGCGGGGACCGGAAGGGAAAACCACAGCGGCTGGGCCCGTCACACCGGCTTGTTCGCGTGACCGGTGGGGCCGAGTAGAGGCACAGCGAACTGCGCACGGAGAAGCCTAGGCAAGGCGCCAGAGGACCCGGGTTCAATTCCCGGCACCTCCACTCGGCCGAAGGCCGAGGTCTGCTCGCGGAGAACGCTCGCAGGCCTCGGCCTTCGTCGTTTCTCTGGGGGTCGAACCCCCAGGCCCCCGCCAGGAGGGCTTCGCCCCCTGGACCCCCATCTGCCGCTGGTTGCGTCGGGTGGGTGAGTTCCGGTGGTGGTTGGGGCGCTTCGCTGCTGGCTTCGCCAGGGGCGCTTCACTGTGGGTGCGTTGGGCGTTCCGAAATTGGGATTGGGTCTGGTGAGAAGCGTCGCCTGTTTAGGCGCGCGGGTCAGGTGGGTGGGGGCTTGCCGCCTACCTGGCGCGTCAGTGCGGCTGCTGTCGCGGCGGCTTCCCGGGCCAGGTCGGGCCAGGTTCGCGTGCACCCGGTTTCACAGACGTGCCGGAACGTCACCGCCACCGACGCCAGCGGGCGCCCGTTGTGGTCGAACACCGCGTGCGCCACCGAGGCGAAATCGGCCGTCACCTGGCCGTCCTCCACCGCCCAGCCGCGTGACCGCACCGCGGCCAGCGCCTGCCGCAGTTCGGCGGGCGACGTCGGGCCCCGGCCGGTCCGCGTGACGAACGAGCGCGGGTACAGCGCCCGGACGTGCGCGTGCGGCAGGTGAGCCAGCAACACCAGGCCGCTCGCCGGCAGGTGCGCCGGCAACCGGACACCCACATCGGTCACCAGCGTCTCCGGCGCGGACGGCCTTTCCTTCACCAGGTACAGCAGCTCGTTCCCGTGCAGCACCCCCAGCTGCGCGGTGTGCCCCACCCGATCGGCCAGCTTCCGCAACAACGGCGCCGCCAGCCGCTCCAGCGGGTCGTGCCGCAGGTACGCCGAACCCAGCTCGAACGCGGCGATCCCCAGCCCGTACCGGCGCTCGGCCGCCAGGTGCACCACGAAACCCGCGGCCTCCAGCTCCGCCAGCAGGTGGTACGTCGTCGACCGCGGCAGGTCCAGCTCCCGCGCGATCGCGGCGGCCGAGATCGGCCCCGGCCGCGCCGCCAGGACCCGCAACACTGCCAGACCACGGCGCAGAGCGGGGACATCCGTCATCTGTCTGGGATACCAGACACAACCACTCCGCAGGGACCACCGGCCACCCCCGCGGCGGAGTGCAATGACGGCATGAGCACAGTGCGGTTGGACTCCGGGCCACTCGACCGGCAGCAGGTCGTCGCCGTCGCGCGGCACGGCGCCAAGGTCGAGCTCACCGACGAGGTCCGCAAGACCCTCGGCGAGACCCGCCGCCACATCGACGCCCTCGCCGACGCCGACCAGCCGACCTACGGCATCTCCACCGGCTTCGGCGCACTCGCGATCCGGCACATCCCGCCCGACCGCCGCACCGCCCTGCAACGCTCCCTGATCCGCTCGCACGCCGCCGGCACCGGCCCCGCCGTCGAGGCGGAGGTCGTGCGCGCCCTCATGCTGCTGCGCCTGCGCACCCTCGCCTCCGGGCACACCGGCGTCCGCCCGGCGACCGCGGACGCGCTGGCCGCGATGCTCAACGCCGGCATCGTCCCGGTCGTCCACGAGTACGGCTCGCTCGGCTGCTCGGGCGACCTCGCACCGCTCGCGGCCGTCGCACTGGCGATGATGGGCGAGGGCGAGGTGCTCGACGGCCGTCCCGCCGCGCAGGCCCTCGCCGAGGCCGGGATCGCGCCCGTGACCCTCGCCGAGAAGGAGGGACTTGCCCTCACCAACGGCACCGACGGGATGCTCGGCATGCTCGTCCTCGCCCTGGACGACCTGAACCGCCTGCTCGACACCGCCGACCTCACGGCCGCGATGAGCGTCGAGGCACTCCTCGGCACCGACCGGGCGTTCGCGGCCGACCTGCAGGAGCTGCGCCCGCACCCCGGGCAGGCCCGCTCCGCGCGCCGGATGTTCGCCGCGCTCGCGGATTCGGAGATCGTCGCCAGCCATCGCGGACCGGAGTGCACCCGCGTGCAGGACGCCTACTCGCTGCGCTGCGCGCCCCAGGTCCACGGAGCGGCCAGGGACACCGTCGCGCACGCCGAACTGGTCGCCGACCGGGAACTCGCCGCCGCCATCGACAACCCGGTCGTCCTCGCCGACGGCCGGGTCGAGTCGAACGGCAACTTCCACGGCGCGCCGCTGGCCTACGTGCTGGACTTCCTCGCCATCCCGCTCGCCGACGTCGCGAGCATCGCCGAGCGCCGCACCGACCGGATGCTCGACGTGTCGCGCTCGCACGGTCTGCCCGCGTTCCTCGCCGACGACCCGGGTGTCGACTCCGGCCACATGATCGCCCAGTACACGCAGGCCGCGATCGTGAGCGAGCTGAAGCGGCTGGCCGTCCCGGCGTCGGTCGACTCGATCCCCAGCAGCGCCATGCAGGAGGACCACGTCTCGATGGGCTGGTCAGCGGCGCGGAAACTGCGCCGCGCGGTCGACGGGCTGACCTCGGTGCTGGCGATCGAACTGCTGACCGCCGCCCGCGCGCTCGACTTCCGCGCGCCCCTGCGCCCCGCGCCGGTCACCGCCGCGGTGCGCGACCTGCTCCGGGAACGCGTCGCCCCGCCGGGACCGGACCGCCACCTCGCCCCGGAAATCGCGGCCGCCGAGGAACTCGTCCGTTCGGGAGCCGCCCTCACCGCACTGGAGGAAGCATGAGCCGCACCGTCCGGGCCGCCCGCGGAACCACGCTGACGGCCAAGAACTGGCAGACCGAAGCCGCGCTGCGGATGCTGCACAACAACCTCGACCCCGAGGTCGCCGAGCGCCCGCAGGACCTGGTCGTCTACGGCGGCACCGGCAAGGCCGCCCGCGACTGGGCGAGCTTCGACGCGATCACCCGCTGCCTCACCGGGCTCGAGCAGGACGAGACCCTGCTGGTGCAGTCCGGCAAGCCGGTGGGCGTGTTCCGCACGCACGAGTGGGCGCCCCGCGTGCTGATCGCGAACTCGAACCTGGTCGGGGACTGGGCGACCTGGCCCGAGTTCCGGCGCCTGGAGAAGCTCGGCCTGACGATGTACGGGCAGATGACCGCCGGGTCCTGGATTTACATCGGCACGCAGGGCATCCTGCAGGGCACCTACGAAACGTTCGCCGCCGTGGCGGAGAAACGGTTCGGCGGCACGCTGCGCGGCACGCTCACCGTGACCGCCGGGCTGGGCGGCATGGGCGGCGCGCAACCGCTCGCGATCACCATGAACGGTGGCACCGCGCTGGTCGTCGAATGCGACGCGGCCCGAGCCCGCCGCCGCCTGGAGACCCGGTACCTCGACGAGCTCGCGTCCGATGTGGACGACGCCGTGCGCCGGGTCACCGAGGCGAAGAAGGCCGGCGAGGCCGTGTCGGTCGGCGTGATCGGCAACGCCGCCGAGGTGCTGCCCGAGCTGCTGCGCCGCGGGCTCGAGGCGGACATCGTGACCGACCAGACCTCCGCGCACGACCCCCTCGCCTACCTGCCGAGGGGCGTCGACGTCGCCGACTGGCACGACTACGCGTCCGCGAAGCCCGACGAGTTCACCGACCGCTCCCGCGAGTCGATGGCCGAGCACGTGGGCGCGATGCTCGGTTTCCTGGACGCCGGTGCTGAAGTGTTCGACTACGGCAACTCCTTACGTGGTGAGGCGAAACTCGGCGGTTGTGAGCGGGCCTTCGACTACCCGGGTTTCGTGCCCGCCTACATCCGTCCGTTGTTCTGTGAGGGCAAGGGACCGTTCCGCTGGGCCGCGCTCTCCGGCGACCCGGCCGACATCGCCGCGACCGACCGCGCCGTCCTCGACCTGTTCGGGGACAACGAGACCCTCACGCGGTGGATCCGGCTGGCCGGGGAACGCGTGGCGTATCAAGGGCTTCCGTCGCGAATCTGCTGGCTCGGCTACGGCGAACGGCACCTCGCCGGGCTGCGGTTCAACGAGATGGTGGCCTCCGGTGAGCTGAGCGCGCCGGTGGTGATCGGCCGCGACCACCTCGACGCCGGCAGCGTGGCCTCCCCGTACCGCGAGACCGAGGCGATGGCCGACGGCTCGGACGCCATCGCCGACTGGCCACTGCTCAACGCGTTGGTCAACACCGCCTCCGGCGCCAGCTGGGTGTCGTTGCACCATGGCGGGGGCGTCGGCATGGGCCGTTCGATCCACGCGGGGCAGGTGTGCGTGGCCGACGGCACTCCGCTGGCCGCGCAGAAGATCGAACGGGTGCTGACCAACGACCCCGGCATGGGTGTGATCCGGCATGTCGACGCCGGGTACGAGAGGGCGGCCGAGGTGGCGCGGGACCGTGGCGTGCGCGTGCCGATGCGGGAGGAGGCGTGAGCCTGCTCGACGATCTCGCGGATGTCGGCCGCGCCCCCGGCGGCGGATACGCCCGCCACGGGTTCGACCGCGCCGAGACCGAGATGCGGGAGTGGTTCCGGGAGCAGGCCGGGCGGCGCGGCCTGGACGTCGAGACCGACCGCAACGGGAACCTGTGGGCGTGGTGGGGTGCGCCGGGACCGGACGCGCTGGTGACCGGCAGCCACCTCGACTCGGTGCCCGGCGGCGGCGCCTTCGACGGACCGCTCGGCGTGGTCAGCGCGCTCGCGGCCGTCTCCCGGTTGCAGGACAACGGGTTTCGCCCCGCACGCCCCTTCGCGGTGGTCGTCTTCGCCGAGGAGGAGGGCGGCCGGTTCGGCGTGCCCTGCCTCGGTTCACGGCTGCTGACCGGCGCCCTCGACCCGGACCGGGCACGGGCCCTGCGCGATCCGGACGGGACGACACTCGCCGAGGCTGCCGCGAGCGCGGGCGTGGATCCGCGGCACTTCGGGCGTGACGACATCGCACTCGGGCGCATCGGCACGTTCGTCGAACTGCACGTCGAGCAGGGGCGGGCGCTGGACGTGCCGGTGGGCGTCGGCAGCACGGTCCTGGAACACGGGCGGTGGCGGTTCTCGTTCACCGGACAAGGGAACCACGCGGGTACGACAATTCTGCGCGATCGCCGGGACCCGATGTTGCCGGCGGCGGAAACCGTGCTCGCGGCCCGTAAAATCGCGTCCACAATGGACGTTCGGGCGACAGTGGGCCGACTCGTGCCGCACCCGGGCGGGACGAACGTCATCCCGTCCACCGTGGACCTGTGGCTGGACGCACGGGGGAACAGCCGCGAAGTGGTGGCGGAGCTGACCGAGGCGGCACAGCGGGCCGCGGCCGCGGAAGGGTGCGCGGTCACCGTCATCGAAGAGTCCTACGGCGGCACCGTCACGTTCGACACCGCGCTGCGCGACCGCCTGACCGGCCTGCTGAACGCGCCCGAACTGCCCACCGGCGCGGGGCACGACGCCGCGATCCTCGCCGCGCACGCGCCGACCGCCATGCTCTACGTGCGCAACCCGACCGGGATCAGCCACGCGCCGGAGGAGTTCGCCGAGGACGCCGACGTCGAGGAGGGCGTGGTCGCGCTCACCCGGGTACTGGAGGCCTTGTCGACATGACGACCTTGTGGGCCGAACGTGCCTGGCTGCCGGACGGCATCGCTTCCGCGGTGCGCCTGCAGATCGCCGACGGTGTCTTCACCGAGGTCAGCCCCGGCGCGCCACGCGAGGGAAACATCCTGCCCGGACTCGTGCTACCCGGTTTCGCCAACGGGCACTCGCACGCGTTCCACCGGGCGTTGCGTGGCCGGACGCACCACGACCGCGGCACGTTCTGGACCTGGCGCGAGCGGATGTACGCCCTGGCCGAGCGGCTCGACCCGGACTCCTACTACCGGCTCGCCCGCGGCGTCTACGCCGAGATGGCGCTTGCCGGGTACACGGCCGTCGGCGAATTCCACTACCTGCACCACGCGCCGGGCGGGCGGCGCTACGCCGACCCGAACGCGATGGGCCACGCCCTGGTCCAGGCGGCCGAGGACGCGGGCATCCGGCTCACCTTGCTGGACGCCTGCTACCTCACCGGCGGCTTCGGGCGCGAGCTGTCGGGCGTGCAACTGCGGTTCGGCGACGGGGACGTCGACGGCTGGGCAACCCGCGTGGCCGCGCTGAAGCCGGACTCGGCGCTGGTGGCGGCGGCCGTGCACTCCGTACGGGCCGTCCCAGCCGAGCAGCTGCCGTTCTTCGCCGACTGGGACGGCCCGTTGCACGTCCACCTGTCGGAGCAACGCGCGGAGAACGCGGACTGCCGCGCGCACCACGGCTGCACGCCGGCCGAACTGCTCGACCGCGCCGGCGTCCTGGGCTCGCACACCGTCGCGGTGCACGGCACCCATCTGACGGACACGGACATCGGACTGCTGTCGCAGGTCTGCTTCTGCCCGACCACGGAACGCGACCTCGGCGACGGCATCGGCGAGGCGCGGCGCCTGGCGGACGCGGGCGTGCGGCTGAGCCTCGGCAGCGACAGCCAGGCCGTGATCGACCCGTTCGAGGAGCTGCGGGCACTCGAACTGCACGAACGGCTCACGTCGGAGGAGCGCGGGCGCTTCGGCGTCGCGGAACTGGTGGCCGCGGGCACCCGCCACTCCGCCCTCGGGCGTGACGGCGGACGGCTGGCCGTGGGGGAGCCCGCCGACCTGGTCGTGGTCGCGCTGGACTCGGTCCGCACGGCGGGAACGGAGCCGGCGGGCGCCGTCTTCGCCGCCTCGGCCGCCGATGTGACGGACGTCCTGGTCGGCGGCCGGTGGATCGTGCGGGACCGGGCGCACCAGCTGGTCGACCGCCCGGCGGCGGTGCTCGCCGAGGAGGTGGCGGCGCTGTGGCAGTCCTGATCACCGGCATCGGCGAGCTGACCACGAACGACGACGAACTCGGCACGCTCACCGGCGCCGCGATCGTCTTCGACGGGCCCGTCATCGCCTGGGTCGGCCCCGCCGCGGCCGCGCCGGATGCCGACGAGCGGATCGACGTCGAGGGCCGCGCCGCGTTGCCCGGCTGGGTCGACAGCCACACGCACCTCGTGTTCGCCGGCGACCGCACCGCCGAGTTCGAGGCCAGGATGGCCGGTCAGCCGTACTCCGCGGGCGGCATCGCGGTCACGGTGGACGCGACCCGCGCGGCGACCGACGCGGAACTGACCGCCAACCTGCGGCGGCACGTGTCCGAGGCCGTGCGCCAGGGCACGACCTGCCTGGAGACCAAGACCGGCTACGGGCTGACCGTGGCCGACGAGGTCCGCGCCGCCCGCATCGCCGCCGCGGCCGCCGACGAGGTCACCTTCCTCGGCGCCCACCTGGTGCCCCCCGGCGCCGACGCGGAGTCCTATGTGGATCTTGTCTGCGGGGAGATGCTGGACTCCGTGGCGGGCTCGGTGCGCTGGGTGGACGTGTTCTGCGAGACGGGCGCGTTCGACGAGGCCCAGTCGGAGCGGGTCCTGCGCGCCGCCGCGCGGCACGGCCTCGGCCTGCGGGTGCACGGCAACCAGCTCGGCCCTGGGCCGGGCGTGCGGCTCGCGGTCCGGATGGGTGCGGCCAGCGTCGACCATTGCTCCCATTTGTCCGACTCGGACGTCGAGGCGCTCGCGTCGTCGGACACCGTCGCGACCCTGCTGCCCGCCTGCGACCTGTCCACCCGTCAACCGCTCGCGCCTGCCCGCAGGCTGCTCGACGCGGGAGTGACGGTGGCGTTGGCCACCAACGCGAATCCGGGCAGTTCGTACACCACGTCGATGGGCTTCTGCGTGGCGACCGCTGTCCTGCAGATGGGCATGTCCGTGGCGGAGGCAGTACGCGCGGCGACCCTCGGCGGCGCGAAGGCCCTGCGCCGGACCGATGTCGGCGTACTCCGCCCGGGCGCGCGGGCGGATCTGCACGTGCTCGACGCGCCATCCCGGACACACCTCGCATATCGCCCAGGGGTGCCCTTGACGTGGCGTGTGTGGCGCCAGGGAACGCCTGCGGCGTAAGGAGAATCACTTCGTGAACCGCGTTCACCACAAGTTCATCGGCCGAGCGGAGTAGCCCGTCACCCGAAAGGTACCGTGGGAGGTGTGGACCTCTCGCTGATCGTCCTGGTGGTCATCGTCGCCGCATTGGCCTTCGACTTCACCAACGGTTTCCACGACACCGCCAACGCCATGGCCACCTCCATCGCGACCGGCGCCTTGAAACCCAAGGTCGCGGTCACGATCTCCGCCATCCTCAACCTGATCGGCGCGTTCCTGTCCGTCGAGGTGGCCAAGACCATCTCCGGTGGGATCGTCGACGACACCAAGGTCACCCCCGTGGTCGTCTTCGCCGGACTTGTCGGCGCGATCCTGTGGAACCTCGTGACCTGGCTGGTCGGCCTGCCGTCCAGCTCCTCGCACGCACTGTTCGGCGGCCTGATCGGCGCCACCTGGGTCGCTTCCGGGGCCGACGCGGTGCACTTCGCCCAGGTCGTGCAGAAGGTCCTGATCCCCGCGGTGGCCTCGCCGCTGGTGGCCGGGCTGGTCGCGGTCGTCGGCACCTACCTCGTCTACCGGATCACCGCGAAGGTGCGGCAGGACGTGGTGGGCAAGTCGTTCAAGCGTGCGCAGGTGCTGTCGGCGTCGCTGGTCTCGCTCGCGCACGGCACGAACGACGCGCAGAAGACGATGGGTGTCATCACGCTCACCCTGATCTCCTCCGGCGCGCTGGCCGCCGGGTCCGGGCCGCCGCTGTGGGTCGTGCTCAGCGCCGGGCTGGCGATCGCGCTGGGCACCTACATGGGTGGCTGGCGGATCATCCACACGATGGGCCGCAAGATCACCGACGTGCAGACACCGCAGGGGTTCGCCGCCGAGACCAGCGCGGCTGCCACGATCCTGGCGTCCTCGCACCTCGGGTTCGCGCTGTCCACCACCCACGTCTGCTCGGGCGGCATCATCGGGTCCGGCGTCGGACGACGGCTGGCCGAGGTCCGCTGGAGCGTCGCGGGCCGGATGGCGCTGGCGTGGCTGCTGACCCTGCCCGCCGCGGCCGCGGTCGGCGCGGTCGCGGCGAAGGTCGCGACCCTGGGCACCGTCGGCACGGTGGTCGTCGGCCTGGTGCTGGTCGCCGCGGCGCTGGGCATCTGGCTCTGGTCGCGGCGCAACCCGGTGACGCCGCAGTCCGTGGCCGAGCCCGAGCAAGCCGTTCCCGTGGCGGTCTGAGGAGGCATTCCGTGCACATCGACTGGGCTGCCCTCGGCAGCGTGTTCGTGACGGCGCTGGCGGCGGTGGCCGTGGTGACCGGGCTGTTCGCGGTCGGCGTCCGCGGTGTCGCCGCCCGCGCCGACGCCAGGGAGACGGGGGAGAGCGGCACGGCGGGCGCGGTGACGGCGGGCGTGTGCTTCGCCGCGTGCGCGGCCGTCGTGCTCTACGGCATCTACCTCATCGTCGCGGCGTGAGCGAGCACGTTCACCACTGAGCCGCTGGGATCGGCCACGAAGAAACGCCGCACGCCCCACGCCTCGTCGGTGAGCGGGTAGACGACGCGCAGGCCCCGGGCGACGGCTTCGGCGTGGGCCGCGTCGACGGCGTCCGGAGCTCCCACGTCGACGCCGAACCGCGGTTCGGGTGACCCGGGCCGCTGGACGATGATCTGCGCCGCCGGGTTGCCGGGCGAGCGCAGGTTGAGCACCGGGTCCTCCATGGCCACTTCGAGGCCGAGGACGCCGACGTAGAAGTCCCGCACTCCAGCGGGGTCCGTGGTGGTCAGGTAAGGCACTATTCGCTGGATCATGCCGTCCATGGTGGCGCCCGCGGCGGGCCGCCGGCTTGGACGAATGGGAACGGTCAGCGCAGGTGTTCCGGCAGCGCGGCCAGCCGCTCCGGCGGCAGCAGGTCGCGCACCTTGGCGATCCTCGCCGGGTCGTCGAGCAGCGCGGCGACCTCGGGCAGCGCGGCGTCCGGGATGAACTCCAGGCTGGTCACGATCGTCGCGTCCGGCAGGTGGTCGACGAACCGCGCGATGGTGATCCAGTCCCGCCGCCTGCTCAGCTCGCGCGCGACCGCGACGACCACCCCCGCGGGCAGCTTCGCGATGATCCCGCGCGCCCGCCGCGGGTCCAGCTCGGCGGCCACGTCGGCGAGGAACGCCGGGGACAGCCGCCCGGCGATCTCCGCCCCGCGAGAGGCTTCGACCAGGCCCGCGATGCGCGCGGCGAGCAACGGCCCGAACACCCGCTCGGCCATCTTCGCCAGCACCGGGATGGGCAGCAGCTTGCTCGCGCCTGCCATCCGCTCCAGCACGCCCAGGTGCGCGTCGAACAACACCGTGGTGGCGCGTTCCCGCAGCTCACGGAGGTCCTCGACGGGCACGTCGGCGAGGTAGCCGAGGCGTTCCGCGCTTACTCCGAGCACGCGGGCGAGCTTGCGGATCTCCGCTTCCTGGGGCGTCACAGGCCGACGGCCTTCCGGACGGCGGGCCGCAGCAGGGCGGGCACGAACTTCAGCGCGTCGTTGCCCGCCTTGGCCAGCGCCGCCGCCTGACGGCGCCGGGCGGAGCGCACGGCGTCGGCCAGGTCCTGCTGGTGGGCCGGGTCCAGCGCGGCGACGCCCGCGGGCGGTTCGGCGCCGAGCTGCTCGGCAAGGGTGCGTTCGGCCATGCCGATCATCATGCCTAATGTCGCGGCATGACACAGGACATCGAAACGTCACGGCTCACCGTCAACGGCCTGAACGCCTACCTCGCGCGGCCCGCGGGCGGCAGTGAGTCCGGGATGCTGCTGCTGCCGATGGTCACCGGCATCGGCGAGCAGTTGCGCGAGTGGGCCGAGGCGATCGCCGCGATCGGCGTCACGGCGCTGGTGTGGGACCCGTTCCACGGCCCGAGCAGCGACGACACGTCGATGCCGGACCTGCTGGCGAAGATGCCCGAACTCGACGACGCGGTCGCGCTGGACGAGCAGACGCAGCTGCTGGACCACCTCCTCGGCGAGCTGGGCTGCGCCAAGGCGGGCGTCATCGGGTGGTGTCTCGGCGGGCGGTTCGCGTTGATCCTGGGTGGCCGGGATCACCGCGTGGCGAACGTGGTGGCCTACCACCCGACGGTGCCGGGAGAGACGCCGCCGAACCACACGATGGACGCGATCGCGCACGCCGGGCTGATCAAGGCGCCGGTGATGACGATGTACCCGACGGCCGACGAACTGGTCCCGCGGTCGCGCTTCGACGAGCTGCAATCGGCGTTGCAGGCGCGGGAAACCGGTCCGAGCCTGATCCACGTGTACCCGGCCGCCGAGCACGGCTTCGCCAACAAGACGCGGCACGGGGAGCCGGTCAACGCGGAGGCGTTCGCGATCTCGTGGCCGCAGGTCCTCGAATTCATCCGTGTGACGACAAAAACCTGTCTTTAGACAGATACCGTCCCTCCACCTTGGTCGGTACCGTTCCCTCTCGTGGGGAGATTCTGGGGAAGAACAGCGGAAGTACTGGCCGGGGCGCCGGTCGTCGCCTTGCTGCTGTACGAGAGCAGGCACAACGCCCAGCCGTGGGAGCTGATCGGCGGGTTGGTGGCGATCGTGGTCGCGGTCGCCGCCACCCGGCGCAGCCCATGGCTGTCGCTGACCGCCGCGGTGGCGTCGAGTCTCGCCATGATGTTCAGCTTCGGTGGGCGGGTTCCGGTGTGGCCGGTGCTGCTCATGGTGCCGTTCGCCTGCCTCGCCGGGCGGCGGATGGAATCGGTGCGCCCCGCGCTGGCGACGTTCTTGACGATCGGGGGCATCGGCGTCCCGCTGTCGCTCGCGATCGGCAGGCACGCCATGGCCGATTGGGGCGCGGTGATCGGGGTGATGCTGTTCGCCGCGGTGTTGCCCTGGCAGCTCGGCCGGTACATGCGCACACGGGACGACCTGGTGCGGTCCGGGTGGCAGCGCGCGGAGGAACTGGAGCTGCGGCAACGGATCGTCGCGGAGGAGGCCCGGCTGCGCGAGCGGGCCCGCATCGCCAGCGACATGCACGACTCGCTGGGCCACGAACTGAGCCTGATCGCCCTGCGCGCGGCGGCGCTGGAGATGTCGGGGAGCGCGGAAGCCAAGGCACTGCGGGAAAGCGCCGCCGCGGCAACCGAGCGGTTGCGCGAGATCATCGGCCTGCTGCGCGAAGACGCCCCACCGGTCGACCCGGTCCATGGAGGCGTCCCTGCGCTGGTCGAGCGCGCACGGGCATCTGGAGTGGACATCGAGTTTTCGGAAGAGCCGGCGGTTGCTAGGGAAAACACCGATGCCCCATCGCAGGCTGTAGCCCCACCGCAGACCGTAGCTCCACCGCAGGCCGCGGCGCGACGGCAGGCCGTCGCTCCAGGGCCGGCTGAAGCCACCTCGCCGCAGGCTGTCGATCCACCGTCGGCCGAAGTCACCCCATCGCAGGCTGTCGCTCTACGGCCGATTGATGTCACCTCGCCGCGGGCCGTCGCTCGACCGCAGGCTGTCGCTCCACGGCTGGCTGATGATGCCACCCCATCGCAGACCGGCGCCCCAGCCCGGGCGGCTGCCGGTCCGCACGCTGATGCCGCTTCGATCGCCGACCCGCCTCCGGGCACCGGTTCTGTTCCTCCGGCCGCCCCGGGCCAGGCCCGTTCCGGGAACGGTTCTGTTCCGTTTCCCGGTTCGACGCCGGATGCCTCGGGTGCGGATGCTGCTCCGCCACTCGCACCGAAAACCGACAATCCATCACCGGGCGCCCCAGCGCGGCCGGTCATCTCTCCGCAAGCCGATGCCTCTTCGGGCGTCGCCGCGATTCCGGGCACTGGTTCGGCCGCCTCGAACCAAGCCGGTTCCGTCCAACCCAACCCATCACCGACTCCGAGCGATCCGTCCTCTTCGGACGGTCCAGCCTCGGAACCGCCGATGGTCGAACGCGCCGCTTACCGCGTAGTCCAGGAGGCGCTCACCAACGTGACCAAGCACGCCCCGGGCGCCCGGGTCGCCGTCACCATTTCCCGCGGCCACCAGGAGACCGTCGTCCGGGTGTGCAACGGGCCGCCGCCAGCCGGGCCGTTGCCGGGTACCGTGTCCGGGCGCCAGGGGCTCGAAGGGTTGCGGGAGCGCGTCCGGTTGCTCGGCGGCACCCTCCGGGCCGGGCCGCTCGACGGCGGCTTCGAGGTGGTGGCCCGGCTCCCGCACGCCGCAGCCCCCGCGCCCGTCCAGCCCGTGCAGTCCGAGTCCGCCCGCCGGCACGTCCAGGCCCGGCGTGAGGTGCGCCGACGGCTGCTCGCCGCGTTGATCGTGCCGCCCTCGATCATGGCGGGGCTGCTCGGCGTGGTGGGCACGGTCTACCTGTACGAGTGGCAGACCTCCGTGCTGGACCCCGCCGACTACGAGCAGCTGCGTCCCGGCCAGGTCCGCGCCGAGATCGCCGCCGTCCTGCCGCAACGGCAACGCGGCCCGCACGTCCGCGCGCCCGAGCCGCCCGGCCTGACGTGCGAGTACTACGGCACCGGCCGCAGCATCACCCAGCTCCGCCTGGACGCCTACCGGCTCTGCTTCGCGGGCGACCGGCTCGTGAGCAAAGAACTCCTGACCGACGACAGTGACCGAGGAGAGGTTCCGACGTGATCCGAGTGCTGCTGGCCGACGACGAGGCCATGATCAGGGCCGGCGTCGCCGCCATCCTGTCCGCGGACGACGACATCGAGGTCGTCGCCGAGGCGGGGGACGGCCGCGAGGCCGTCGAGCAGGCCCGGCGCACCCGGCCGGACGTCGCGCT
Source organism: Amycolatopsis sp. ATCC 39116 (assembly GCF_000231075.2). Lineage (NCBI taxonomy): Bacteria > Bacillati > Actinomycetota > Actinomycetes > Pseudonocardiales > Pseudonocardiaceae > Amycolatopsis > Amycolatopsis sp. ATCC 39116. The sequence continues at coordinate 50,111 of NZ_AFWY03000007.1, forward strand.
CGTCGACATCCGCATGCCTCGCCTCGACGGCCTCGCCGCGGCCGAGGAGATCCGCGGCCTGCTGCCCGGCACCGGCGTCATCATGCTGACCACCTTCGGCGAGGACGCCTACATCGAGCGCGCCCTCGCCGGCGGCGCCAGCGGGTTCCTGCTGAAGTCCGGCGACCCCCGCGAGCTGATCGCCGGAGTCCGCGCCGTCGCCGACGGTGCGGCCTTCCTGTCCCCGAAGGTCGCGCAGCGGGTGATCGCCCAGCTGTCCGGCGACCGCATGTCCCGGGCCGCGGTGGCCCGGGACCGCATCACCGTCCTGACCGCACGCGAGCGCGAGGTGCTCGCCCTCGTCGGCGCGGGACTGTCCAATGCGGACATCGCCGAGCGGCTGTTCGTGGTCGAGGGCACCGTGAAGGCCTACGTCAGCACGATCCTCGGCAGGCTCGACGTCCGCAACCGGGTCCAGGCGGCGATCATCGCCTACGAAGCGGGGCTGGTGACATGAGCTCAGGCATCCCGGCGCCGCAGCACCTCGTGCCCCACGACGAGCGCGGCGGCAGCCCACGCGGCGAGGATCAGCAGACCGGCCCACGACGGGTACGGCGGGACCAGCCCGGAGACCGGGTTCGGCTGCCCGGACGGCACGAGCGCCGCAGCGCCCGCGACACCGGGCATGTAGTTCACGACCCCGAGCCCGAGCGCACCGGCCACCATCGCGGTCATCAGCATCACCAGGAACGCCACCGTGACGCTGCCCGCAACGCTGCGCAGCGCCGTCCCGATCCCGAGGCTGAGCAAACCGGTGAGCGCGAAGAAAGCCCCGTTCGCCACGCACGCCTGGACGATCTCGCCGGTCGACGCGGCGCGCCCGAAACCGTCCATCAACGGCGTCGCCACCGCGATCGCCACCGCCGCGGCCACCACGCCGAGCACGAACAACACCGGAGCCAGCACCGCGCCCTTCGCGGCGAGGAGCCGGCTCCGGACCGGCACCCACTGCAATGTCCCTCGGATGCTGCCCGTCGCGTACTCGCCTGCGATGAACAGGCTCGCCAGCGCGATCACCGCGAACTCGGCGAGGTAGAAACTCCCGCCCGCCACCAGATCCGGCGCCGATTCCTGCGTGCTGCGGTTGTAGCCCACGGAAGTGGCCGACGGCAGCACGAACACCAGCATCAGCACCACCGCACCGGCCAGGCCCCAGAAGGTCGAGCGCACGGACCAGAACTTGACCCACTCCGAGCGGATCGCCGCGGTCGTCGTCATCGCACACCAGCCTTCCGCGCGGAGTCCGCGCCGTACTCGACCGCGTCCGCGGTCAGTTCCATGTACGCCTGCTCCAGCGACGCCCGCTCCTCGCTCAACCCGTGCAGCCGGACGCCCAGCTCGAAGGCCAGGTCGCCGATCGACTCCACCGTCACGCCGGTCACGAGCACCGAGTCGCCCTCGACCCGCGCGCCGGGCAGCTGGGCGGCCAGCCGTGCACCGTCGGCCGGTTCCGCGCAGCGGGCGCGCACCACCGAACCGCCGGCGAGCAGCTCACCCAGCGGCGCGTCGGCCAGCAGGCGTCCCTTGCCGATGACGAGGAGGTGGTCGGCGGTCAGTTGCATCTCGCTCATCAGGTGGCTGGAGACCAGGATCGTCCGGCCCTCCGCGGCGAGCGAGCGCATCAGCTGCCGCACCCAGCGCACCCCGTCCGGGTCGAGACCGTTCACCGGCTCGTCGAACAACAGCACTCCCGGGTCGCCGAGCAGTGCCCCGGCGATGCCGAGCCGCTGCCCCATGCCGAGCGAGAACTGGCCGGCCCGCTTCCCCGCGACGTCCGACAACCCGACGGTGGCCAGCACCTCCTCGACGCGGCGGTCCGGGATGTCGTTGCTGCGGGCCATGGCCAGCAGGTGCTTGCCCGCCGAGCGCCCCGGGTGGAGTGCTTTGGCGTCCAGCAGCGCGCCCACCGTGCGCAGTGGCCACCGCAGGTCCCCGTACCGCTTGCCGTCCACCAGTGCCTCGCCGGAGGTCGGGCGGTCCAGCCCCAGCACCATGCGCATCGTGGTCGACTTGCCTGCGCCGTTCGGGCCGAGGAACCCGGTCACCTTGCCCGGCCGCACCGCGAAGGTGAGCTGGTCGACGGCGGTTTTCCCGCCGAAGCGCTTCGTCAGCGCGCGTACCGTGATCATGGCCTCGACGGTAGGAACCGGACACGCCGGGGCGCATCGGCCGAAGGGCATCCACGCACCTGCACTTTCGGCAGGGCAGAATGCGCCCCATGATTTCCCGGCGCAGGGTGAGCCCGCTCGACGTGGCGATGCTGGCGCTGGCCGTCGTCTCCGTCGGCCTGGTCGTCTACGTCACGTTCTTCCCGCACTCGCCCGAAACGGCGCACCGCATCTTCGTCATCGACACCTCGATCTGCGGCGTGTTCCTGATCGAGTTCCTCTGGCGGTGGTCACGCGCCGGGTGGGACAAGCGCTTTCCGCTGCGCAACTGGTACGAGATCCTCGGCATGATCCCGATCGCGCACCCCGCGCTGCGCAGTTTCCGGCTGCTGCGGATCGTGATCGTGATCGTGCGGCTGGCACGCACGGCCGACCGCGCGTTCGGCGAACTGTTCACCCAGCGCCTGGTCGAGCGCATGTCCCGGCCGATCGTGCTGGCCATCAAGAAACCGATCACCATCGCGGTGCTCGACGAGGTGGTCAAGGTCATCGAGACCGGCAACTACCCGGAAAACCTGGCCAGGTCACTGGGCGAGAACCGGGAGACGTTGCGCGCCATCATCACCGAGAAGATCAAGGACGACCCGCAGGCGGGCAGGCTGTCCAAGCTCCCGTTCCACGACGAGATCCTCCGGTCCCTTGTGGACACGACGATGCGGGTCATGCTCGAGGTGCTGATCGACCCGCGGACGGAAGCGTTCTTCGCCCACGTCGTGCGGGAGAACCGGGAGCAGATCCGGCAAGCGGTGGTGCTCGGCCTGCACGAGGAGGAGAACGAGGAGCTCGAGCGCGATCTGCCTGCCCGGCCGGAGCGGTTCTACGGCGCCTGAGGGTCCGCAGGCCAGGCGTGTTTGGGGTAGCGCCCGCGCAGCTCCGCCCGCACAGCCGGATACCCGTTCGCCCAGAACGACTCCAGATCGCCGGTGACAGCCGCGGGGCGGCCGGCGGGGGAGAGCAGGTGCAGCACGACCGGCACGCGCCCACCAGCGACCTTCGGAGTTTCCCGCCACCCGAACACGAGCTGCAGCTTCACCGCGAGCACCGGCCGCCCGGACGCGTAGTCGAGCCGCAACCGCGACCCGGAGGGCACCTCGATCCGGTCCGGCGCCAGTTCGTCCAGCCGGCCGGCCTCCGGCCAGGGCAGCAGACGTCGCAACGCCGAGGCGGTGTCGATCCGCGCGAGGTCGGCGCGACGGCGAGCGCGGGACAGCTCCGGCTCCAGCCACTCGTCCACTCTGGACAACAGTGCGGCGTCGTCCACGGCGGGCCACGGGTCGCCGAGGACGTCGTGCAGGAAGGCGATCCGCGCCCGCAGGCGCTCGGCCTCGGTCGACCACGTCAGGACGTTTCCCTCGCGGAGGCCGGTCAGCAGGGCCTCGCGCACGAGAGCGGGGTCCGGGTCCCGCAGCGGCCGGTCACGCAGGACGATCGCGCCCAGCCGCCGGACCCGCCGCGCCACCACGTCGCCGTTCCAGGACACGTCGTCGTGTTCGGTCACCAGGTTCGGGGCAGCCCGCACCGCGAGCTCTTCGTCCGCACGGGCCGCGAGGCGGATCACCCCGTGCGCGCGGCCGGGGTCACGCGTCGCCTCGGCCACGGCGAGCCATTCCGCGTCGCCGAGGCCGCCGCCCGTGGGCAGTTCCGCGGCGGTGCCACCCGCCATCAGGTAGACCGGCGAATCCGGCCCCCGCCGCCGGGCGAGCCGCTCCGGGTGGGCGAGCGCGACCACCAGCGCCGGGTCGGGGGCTTCCGGGCCGCCGGGCACCAGCCGCTCCAGGCGCCGCACCTCGGCATGCCAGCGTGATCCGCGCTCGTCGCGCAGGCGGCGCAGCTCGGCCTCGACGTCGGTGAGCGTGCCGCCCGCGTCCATCAGCGCCACCACCTCCGCTGCGCAATGGGCGCCGACCTGGGCGGCCCCGTCGAGCAGCGCGCGGGCGAGGCGCGGGTGCAGGCCAAGCTCGGCCATGCGCCGGCCGCGTTCAGTGACCGTGTCGCCGTCCAGCGCGCCGAGCGTGCGGAGCAGGTCCTGGCCGGCGGCGAGTGGGCCGTCCGGTGGCGGATCCCACCAGGACAGGCCCGCGCCGTCGGGTGTCGACCAGCAGGCCAGCTCCAGCGCGAGCCGGGCCAGTTCGGCGGTGCGGATCTCCGGTTCGGGGTAGGCGGGCAGGCTGGCCTGCTCGTGCTGCGGCCAGCAGCGGTACGCCCGGCCGGGCGCCTCCCGCCCGGCCCGGCCCGCCCGCTGCTCGGCCACGGCCGCCGACACCCGGACGGTCGCCAGGCCGGGCAGGCCGCGGCGGTGGTCCACCCGGGGCACCCGGGTCTGCCCGGAGTCGACGACCGCCCGCACACCCGGCACGGTCAGGCTCGACTCGGCCACCGCGGTCGCCAGCACCACGCGGCGGCGGTCGCCGGGGCGCAGCGCCGCGTCCTGCTTGCCGGGCGCGAGCCTGCCGTGCAGGGGCAGCACGTCCACGTCCGGGAGGTCGAGCAACCCGCTGACCCGCGCGATCTCGCCCACGCCGGGCAGGAACGCCAAGACGTCGCCGTCGCCTTCGGCGAGCGCCCTGCGCACCGCCCGGGCGACGCACGCCTCGATCCGTTCGCCGCGGGCGGGTGGGACGTAGGTCGTCTCGACCTGGTAGGTGCGCGCCTGCGCGGTGACCACCGGCGCCCCGCCGAGCAGGTCCGCGAGCCGCCCGGACGCGACGGTGGCCGACGTCGCGAGCAGGCGCAGGTCGTCCCGCAGCCCGGCACGCACGTCCAGCAGGAGGGCGAGCAGCAGGTCGGCGTCCAGGTGCCGCTCGTGGCACTCGTCGAGCAGCACGGTCGCGACGCCGGGCAGTTCCGGGTCGTTCTGCACGCGCCGGACCAGCAGGCCGGAGGTGACCACCTCGACGCGCGTGCGCTTCGACACCTTCCGGTCGCCGCGCACGGAGTAGCCGACGGTCTCGCCCACCGGTTCGCCGAGCAGCGCGGCCATCCGGGCGGCCGCCGCACGCGCGGCGAGGCGGCGCGGCTCGGCCACCACGACGCGGCCGTCCGTCCGGGTCATCAAGTCCAGCGGGACGAGCGTCGTCTTGCCGGTCCCGGGCGGTGCGACCAGCACCGCGGTGCCGTGACCGGACAGGGCGTCGGCGAGTTCGCCGAGGACCGCGCGGACGGGGAGATCGGGCAGGTTCATGGCGTGAGCAACCGTAGACGGTGGGCGGTGGCTGAGTCCCTCGTCACCCGGACGTATGGCATTCGCGTGCTGGCCCCGGAACTCACAGGTTTCTCAGGGCAGGCCGCTAGCCTGGGTCCGTGTTCCGCCCGTCCCCCTCCGTGCTCGACGCCGTCGGCACCCTCGTGCGGCTCGGCCTGGCCGCGGTGTGGCTGGTCTCCGGGATCGCCAAGATCAGCGACTCCGGGCAGACGTACCTGGCCGTCAAGGCCTACGACGTCCTGCCCGACGCGCTGCTGCACCCGGTGGCGACCGCGTTGCCGCTGCTGGAGCTGGCCCTCGGCGTCTTCCTGCTGCTCGGGCTCGCCACGCGCTGGGTGGCCGTCGCTTCGGCCGTGCTGCTGGTGGTGTTCATCGCCGGGGTGGCCCAGTCGTGGGCGCGGGGCCTGACCATCGACTGCGGTTGTTTCGGCGGCGGTGGCGAGGTGGCGGCGGGGCAGACCCGGTACCCCCAGGAAATCGCCCGTGACGTGGGCTTCCTGGTCCTGGCCTGCTGGCTGGTCGTGCGCCCGGCGAGCCGGTTCGCGCTGGACGGCTGGCTTCGCGGCGGCGCGCCGCAGGCCGAGCTGGAAGAAGAGAGGATCTGAAGAACGTGGGTGGAGCGGAACGGTCCGCGCGCAAGCGCCGCCAGCAGCAGTCCGCGGCGGCCAGGGCGGTGACCCAGGCCCGCGGTGGTGGCGGCCCCAGCCGGAAGACGATCGTGTCGGTGGTCGCGGTGGTGGTGCTGGCCGCGGTGGTCATCGGCGGGGTGATCTGGACGAACGCGTCGAAGAACGAGACCGAGGGCACGACCATCACGCCCCAGACGGCGGCGGCCGCGCTGGACACCGCGGACGAGCGCCAGGGCGCCACGGTCGTCTCGGGCAAGGCCGACGCCAAGGTCAAGCTCGACATCTGGGCCGACTTCCTGTGCCCCTACTGCGCGCAGCTCCAGCAGAAGTACGGGACGCAGATCGAGGAGCAGATCCAGGCCGGGAACGTGCAGGTCACGTACCACATGATCCCGCTGCTGAACAACCAGTCGGACCCGGCGGGCTACTCGCTGGACTCGGCGAACGCCTCCCTGTGCGCGGCGGACCAGGGCAAGTTCACGCCCTTCCACGACAGCCTGTTCGCCTCCCAGCCGGAGGAGGGCAAGCGTGGCTACGACAAGGCCCAGCTGATCAAACTGGGGCAGGACCTGGGCATCACCGCGCCCGAGTTCGCGACGTGCGTGAACGGCGGCACCTACGACCAGCAGCTCAACGCTGCGCTGGCCGAGGTCTCGAAGGACCCGAACTTCCAGGGCACCCCCACGGTCCTGCACAACGGCCAGGTCATCAACTGGACGCAGGACGGCTGGCTGACGAACCTGGTCAACCAGGCGGGATGAACCGACGCGGGGGGTCGGTCTCGCACGACCGACCCCCCGCGAAACGGCCATCCCGGTGTCATGTAAAGTAGTCGCAGACGAGATGCGGAGTACAACTTCGCTCCGGGGCTATGGCGCAGCTGGTAGCGCACCACACTGGCAGTGTGGGGGTCAGGGGTTCGAGTCCCCTTAGCTCCACAGTCGTCAAGATCGCCCGATCTGCTCACGGTAGCAGGTCGGGCGATTTTCTTTTCGGTGTCCTGCATGGGGTTGGTGTAGGCATGCCACGGCGGGACCCGCGCGCGTGTGTGGGTGCCGTGCTGCTCAGCGCCTACCGCGGGCGGTTGAACCAGGCGCCGGCCTGGGCGGTGGCCATCAACGCCAGGATCATGCCGCTACAGGCGAACCCGATGACCGGGCCGCCCGTGAAGATGAGGCCGAAGCCGTCCCCCAGGCCCAGGCCGCCCACGCAGGCGACGATCATCAGCGATGCGTACACGATCGTGGTGACCCGGACACCGCCACCGCCGGTGGCGAACTTCGTTCCCAGGATGATCGACAGCGCACCCAGGCCCAGCAGCACACCGACGACGGCGACGGCATCGGCGATGCCCCCGCCGTCGTTGGCGACGATGCCGCCTAAGAGGCCGGCGACGAGCACGCCGACGGTGAGCTGCAGGCCACCCATGACGAACAGGAGTACCCGCGCCGCCCTCATCAGTCCGGGCATGTCCGTGCCCGTCGGATGGCCCGGGTAGCCGTAGGAGCTGTTCGGGGCACCGGATCTCATTGGTGGCGTCCTCCTTCGGACCGTCCCGAACGGCGCAGTGTACGACGGAGGCAGGGGGAGGGTGGTGCAGTCCTCAAACAGACCGTCCCTCCAGTACGGCCCGGGACGCACCGCCCGCCCACCTGGTCGGCATGACCCTTACGCCGTCAGGTTGTGGCGAGGAACAACTCGATCAAGGCAAGGAGCGCTTCCGGTGCGTCTTCGGGCGGGAAGTGGCCCACGTCGGCGAGTTCGATGACCGGGGCCTGTGGGTAGGCGGCGCGGAAGGCCGGGATGACGTACCGGGGCAGCAGCGCGGTGTCGCGCATTCCTTCGACCAGCATCGCGGGCTTGGCCCGCAGGGTGGCGACCGCACTCGGGTCCGGGGTGGGCGCCGGGTCGTCCGGGGCGGGGGCGACGAGCTGCTGCGGGAACCGGATCACCCCGCGGCATTCGGCGCGGCTGGTGAAGTGGCCGGAGTAGGCCCGGATCCACGTCGGCGTCACGTTCTCCGGACGGGTGATCGTCTGCAGCGCGAGCATCAGGTGGGTGACGGTGTGCCCGGCGTTGCCGAGCACCTCCTCGAGCCTGCCCTCGGCCTGCGCGGCGCCCGCCCACTGGAACCACGCGCTGTCGGCGAGGTTGCCCGCCATCAGCTCGTCGTAACCGGGCAGCCCGAGCGGCAGGACCGTGTTCGTGGCCACGATCCGCTCGATCCGCTCGGGGTGGCGCAACGCGAACCCGGTGCCGATGGGGCCGCCCCAGTAGTGCAGCACCAGCGTGATCCGGTCCAGGTCCAGCTCACCCACCAGCAGCGCCTCCAGGTTGGCGACGTGCTCGCCGGCGAGGTAGCCGCGGTCGGCGGGGGTGGCGCTCTTGCCGAAACCCATGTGGTCGGGCACCACGACGCGGTGCGTCCGCGACAACGGGTCGATCAGGTGCCGCCACAGGTAGCCCCACGTCGGTTCGCCGTGCAGCAGCACGATGGCCGGTCCCGTCCGGGGACCCTCGTCGACGAAGTGTTGGCGGAACCCGGCCGCCTCGGTGTAGCAGGCCCGGAAGGGCCAGGTGCCGTCGAAAGTCTCCTGCTCAGGGATCATCCGCCGTCCTCTCACTCGATCTCGGCGAGGAAGGTAGGCGCGCTCCACTGACACCCACTGTCAGTGGAGTTCAGTAGCCTGCATCACATGCGCGCGAGCCGGCTGGTTTCCACCATCCTGCTTCTGCAGAACCGGGGACGGATGACAGCGAAGGAGCTGGCGGAGGCGCTCGAGGTGTCGACGCGCACGGTGTACCGCGACATGGAATCGCTCAGCAACGCCGGCATCCCCTTCTACGCCGAGCCCGGCCACGACGGCGGATACGAACTGCTCGACGGCTACCGCACCCGGCTGACCGGGCTGACCGCGGGCGAGGCGGAGTCGCTGTGCCTGACCGGGATGCCCGGCGTCGCCGCCGACCTCGGGCTCGGCGCGGTGCTGACCGCCGCCCAGCTCAAACTCACCGCCGCGCTCCCGGCCGGGCTGCGCGACCGCGCCGGGCGGATTTCCGAACGGTTCCACCTCGACGCGCCGTCCTGGTACCAGGACGGTGACCACACTCCGCACCTGACGCTCGTCGCGGAGGCGGTGTGGAACCAGCGCGAGGTGCGCATGCGCTACGAACGCTGGGCCGCGCCGCACGAAGTGGCCAGAACCGTGCAACCGTACGGCTTGGTGCTCAAGGCGGGCCACTGGTACCTCGTCGCCCGCAGCGATGGCAGGCTGCGGACCTACCGGGTCTCGCGCATCCTCCACGCCGAGGTTCAGCCCGCGACCTTCGACCGCGAACCGGGTTTCGACCTCGCCGCTCACTGGCGGGACTACCTGAAGCAGTTCGACGCCCGCCGCTACCACGGCACCGCGACTCTCCGGCTGTCTCCCTATGCTGTCGCCCGCCTGCCGGACCTCCTGGAACCGGCGATCGTCGACGCCGCATGCCGGACCGCGACCGAGCCCGGCCCGGACGGGTGGATCGAAGTCACCGTTCCCGCCGAATCCGCCGAGCACACCCTGCCGCAACTCCTCAAACTCGGCGCCGGCGCGGAAATCGTCGCACCACGGGAACTTCGCGAGCGCATCGCGCGGATCGCCCGTGACATGGCACGGCTCTACCAGGACTAGGGAGTGTTCGCCTGGCGGTGCCGGGGGTTCCCCTCGCGTGAGGGAAACCCCCGGCACCGGGATCATGCTTCGTCGTCGTGGATGGTGGCGTAGGCGGTGTTCTTGCCGGTCACTGCGTTGGTGGGGTAGCCGAGCACGACTTCGTACCGGGTGTCGGCGCTGGCGTCCACCGTCGAGTTGTCCTTGATCGGGATGGTCACCGTGGCGGTGGTCTGCCCGGCGGGAATCGTGACCTGCTGCGCCGCCGCGGTGATCTGGGTACCCGGACCGGCCATGGCCTGCAGGTGCACGGTCACCGGCAGCCTGCTCGCCTTGGACAGCCGCACGGCGACCGTCGCGTTGCCGGCGTCCTCGTCGGCCGTCGTGTCGCTGACGGACAGCTGCGGCAGCTTGGTCGGCGCACCCGTGCCGACGGACGGCGTGGTGAACGCGAGGTCGGACAGGAGCACCCCGCCGGTGGCGGTCGCCGTCGTGATCCGGATCTGCCGGATGTCGGTCGTGTCCACCCCGGTCATCGCGGCGACCGGCCAGCGGACGGTGCGCAACCACGTCTTCGGCAGCAGGCCCTCGTTCCCCGCAGGCAGCGGCGAGAGCGCGCCGCTCAGGGCCGAGACGGTGGTGGACTGCGTCCGGCCGGCGCCGTCCACGACGGTGAGCCGCAGATCCGCGGCGGTGTTGCCCGCGTCCGGCGCCGCCCGAAGGGTCAGCGCGCCGTAGCCGCTGACGTCGTACCGGCCGGACGGCAGGGCGGCCGTCATCTGGCCACCGCCGGCCCAGGTCAGGTGCAGCATCGGAGTGGCCGGCACGTTCGCGGTGTGGGTCACCGGGGTGAACGACGGGAAGCGGCTGGTGGCGGTGGAGTCGGTGCACGAGGGCAGGCCGCTCTGCGGGGAGGCGCCGGCGATGCTCGCGCAGTACTGGCCGAGCACCTTGCCGGAGAACGCGACGTTGGCGGCCGGCGCCTGCAGCGGAGCGACGTCGAGCCGTTGCGCGGCGGGCGACTGCGTCGCCTGCAGCACCGTCGCCGCGCCGACCTGGACCGCGCTGCCGGAGTCGGACTGGAACATCGGCAGGAAAGCGCTTTCCCTGCCGAGAGTCATGCGGAAGAAGGCGGCGGTGTAGGCGACGCCTGCCGCCCGCTGCTCGTCCACGGTGAGCCGGGTGTTGCCCGCCGCGGTGCTGCCGCAGGCCGGGTCGGCCGGGTCGACGTAGAGGTCCCAGTCGTCGCCGTACAGCTTTGACCACACGTCGTTGAAGTAGTTGTGGTTCGCGCCCATCACGAGCAACGACGACTTCAGCGCGGAGTCCGTGCCGCTCGTGTACCGCGAGTCCTCGAAGAAGTGCTGGCCTTCCTGGTTCGAGACGTCGCCGTCGCAGTAGGGCAGCAGCACGGCCATCGGCACGTCGGTCAGTGCGGGGCGGGTCCGGTCGATCGGGGCGATCGGGAGCACGCCCCTGATCCCGTACGGGGTGGGGCGGGCGGCGTTGAGCAGTGCGGCGCGGACCACGCCGTCGCCGCCGCGGGAGTGGCCCATCAGGCCGACGTTGCCGAGATCGAGCTTGCCCTTGAGCACGGTGCTCATCCCGGCCGCGGTGCCTGCGTCGGCCTTGGCGAGCAGGTCGAGGTGTGCCATCACCAGCTGGCCGCGGGCCAGGCCACCGCGGTCGGGCGACGCCGTGCTCTGGTCGAAGGCGCCGATCGCGTTCGCGCTGATCGACACCACGACGTAACCCTGGCTGGCGAGGGTTTCCGCCGGCCGGGCGTAGCCGAGGTAGCTGGGCACCGGCTCGAGGCCGTTGACGCAGGGCCAGTTCGCGTTGTCGAACGCGCCGGAGTCCGGGTCGTAGCAGGCGTCCGCCCGGCCGTGCAGGAACACCACCACCGGCCGCTTGCCGGACGCGCCGACCGGCACCCACACCGCGGCCCGCTCCTCGACCGGCACGCCGGTCAACCCGGACAGCTGGAGTGCGGTGTCACCGAAGTCGTAGTCGGCGCGGGTGACTCCGTAGCGTCCCGTGGCCTCGGGCGCGGACGTGATCGGCGTCCCGGCGGGCACGTCGGTCGCGGTGGCGGCGCTGCGGGTGCTCGTGCCGGGCACCACGCCCTGCCACGCCACCCGCACCGACGACGGGTTCGCCGCGGCGGGATCGGTCGTCACCAGGGTGAGCGTCCGGCCGTCCCGGGACTCCTGCGCCTCACCGAGGGACCGGCCGTCGACCGCGAGTTCCGGCGACGCGTCCCGCGCCGGGAGCCGCTTGTCGAGCGTCAGAGTGATCCGGTAGCCGCCGTCCACCGGCGTCACCGACCAGGAACCGTCGGCCGAAGCCGCCGACGCCGACGGCGTCTGCAGCAAAGCCAGTCCCAGAGCCAGTACCGCGCCGGTGATCGCCGGTCTCCAATGCTTGCGCATCCACACCCTCCCGGGTTTTCGTTGCGACCAAAGGCAAACAGCGTTCAATCTAGGCCCGGGTGCTGGCGTGGTGGTGTCACGAAGATCGTCAGGGCGCGCAGGTCAAGGCGCCGGGTACGGGAGCGCAACCAGGAGAGGTACTGCCAGTCGAGGCGTCAGTTGCGCGCGGGTGGGGTGCCGCCTGCCGGCGGGGCGCCGGCACCCATGCCGCCGGCGGCTTCCTGCTGCGTGGCGCTGTTCGCGTAGTCGTTGGTGGGGTCGCGGTAGATGGTGTGGACGTGGCCCCAGCCGGAGGTGTTCACGCCGTCGACGTCGGCGCCCGCCGAACCCTGCTGACTGGCGAACTCGATGTAGGCGTTCGGCCCGGAGATCTGGAAGTAGATGCCGTCGCCCTGGGGCATGTCGTAGACGGTGGCGCCGGACCAGTTGATGTAGGTGGTGTCGAGGGTCGCTTCGATCTCGGCCAGCGCGGCGGCGGTGGTTTCCTCGTCGGCGAGGCCGACCCAGTTGGCGATCACGTTGAGGAGAAGCTGCTTCTGCTCGTCGGTGAGATCCGCGCCGGAGAGCCCGGTGCCGGTGGGGTAGTCGCAGGTGCTGCCGGGCGCGCAGACCATGGCCGCGACTTCCTCGCCCTGGTAGAGGGCGGCTTTCTGGCCGCGAAGGGCTGCACCTCTCCGCCGTCGGCGTTGGTGTAGACGGCGGGTCGCCCGCCCAGGTGGGTGGGGGCGAACGTGCTGGCGCCGGCCGTGCCGTCGAGGGTGGCGTTGATGCCGAGGTGGTGACCGCCGGAATTCGAGGACGGCCATGGCGGCGCTGCTCCGGCGGTGAGGTCGTGCAGGTTGAGACCGCCCGTTCGCGCCTTCGGGGAACTTCCCAGCGTGCACTGGGGAACTAGCCCACGTCGTCGGCCGGGGCGGTCCACGTGTCGCACTGGGCGGTGGCGTTGGTCCGGTGGCCGCGGTCCGCCCAGTCGGCTTGGTTCAATCGCGAGCCGTGCGTTTCGCTGCTGAGGGTGGTGTGGAAGGTGTCCATCATCTCTTCCGCGGCGGATTTCGTGATCGATCCGCCGCGTGCGGCGTCACCGAGGAACAGGCCGGCGAAGCACGTCGCCTGGAGTTCGACGCGGCGGGTCGTCTCCAGCGCGGCCGCGGAACCGTGGCCTGCGTCGTCCTGCGCCCGCTCGGCCGCCCGGAGCATGCCGCTGAGGTACTGGATGTGGTGCCCGTACTCGTGGGCGAGGATCGGCAGCACCACGGCCCGCTGGTACCGCGCGTCGCCGCCGGGGACCAGCACGCGGCTGCGCGGCATGTAGATCGTGGTGTTCGCGGAGCAGTACATCGCGGCCGCCTCGTCCGCGGACGGCCGCCCGCAGAGGTTGCGCGGGATGTCGTCCGCCCCGTTGATCGTGACGGGCCGGATCGGCACGCGGAGCGCGGCGAACACCGGCGCCCAGGCCGCTTCCATGCACCCGACCGCGGCCTCGTAGTAGGCCTGCAGCGGTTCGGGCGGGGTGTCGAACGGCGGGAGCTTGCAGGTGACGTCGGCGAGCTTGACGTCGTGGGCGAGCAGCGGGTGCCCGGCGAGCCGGGTCATCCGGGGCGGTGCGCCCACCTCCGGCTGCAGGAGCCGGCTGACCGATCGCGCCTTCGCCACCTCGCCCACGGGGTTCGCGCCGATGTTGATCCAGTCGAGGTCGGGCAGCCCCGCGGCGAGGACCGCGATGGCCGTCACGAGTGTCCACACGCGTCTTCTGGCGCGCGAGGGGAACCATGCGGACACGAGCACACCCCCTCGGTAGAGCGCCGGACACGATTCACCGCCTTCGTCGCCGACGGCCGCGTTCCGTTACGCCGGTATCGCCGAGATCACGTGCGAGACCGTGCTCTGCCCGCTCCCGCTCGCGCCGGTAGCCGACCCGCGTGGCGGTTTCCCGCGCCAGGCGGTAGCACTCGCGCGCGAGTGCTGTCTCGCCGAGCGCGTGGTGCGCGTCGCCCAGGCTGTTGGCCGCCATGGCGAGCAGGAGGGGGTGGTCGAGGTGCATCAGCAGGTCACGGGCGCGTCCGGCGTGCTCGCGGGCTTCGGCGGGCCGGTTCGCGGCGAGCAGCACGTCCGCGAGGTCCGTGCGCGCCCACGCTTCGCCGAACGGGTAGCCGAGCCGCACTGCCCTCGCGACGGCCTCGGACGCGGTTCCGACGGCGTCGCGCGTCCGTCCCAGCCGGGCGAGGACGTGGGCGTACTGCGCGTCGCTGAGCACCGAACCGTGCCGGTCGTCGGTGCGTTCGCGCAGGTCACGGGCCTGGGAGATCGAGGTGAGCGCATCGGCGAAGTCGCCGAGGATCTCCTGCGCGTGGCTGAGGTTGCCCAGCACCAGCGCGGTGAGGCGCTCGTCGGCCGGCACGTCGAGAGCCTGCCGGTAGTACGTGATCGCCGTCCGGTAGTCGCCCCGCATGCCGTGCAGCGTGCCGATCCGGGACAGCGCGCTCGCCTGGGCCGCCGGATCGTCGACGGCCAGCCGGAGACGTCGTCGCGTCGTGCTCATCGCCGCGTCGAGGTCACCGCTGTCCCACTGGGCGTTGGCGAGGTTGTCGAGACTGCGCAGCAACGCCTCGGTGTCCCCGAGACGTTCCGCGGCCGCGAACCCGGCGCGGGCCACGGCGGCGAAGTCGTCCCGGTGCCCCCGGACACGCAGGAACTGGGCGGCGTGGTCGGCGATCCGCCACGCGTGGACCTCACACCGCTGCGCGAGCGCGAACTCGGCCACCGCGCGCAGGTTCGGGCGTTCCCGGGCGTGCCACGCGGTGTCGCCGCCGTCGCGGTAGTAGCCGAGCAACCGGTCCCGCGCGGCCCTCGCTTCCCCGGGCCGGACGAGGTCGCGGGCGTACTCGGCCAGCAGGTCGTGGAACGTGTACCCGTCCGGGTGCGGGCGGCTCAGCAGGTGGGCGTCGCACAGGTCGTCCAGCAGGCGTTCGGTGTCCGGGAGCCCGGTCAGCGCCGCGGCGGCGTCCGGGGTGACGAGCGGGCCCGGGTGGATGCCGAGGACGCGGAACAGGTACCGCTGGGGTTCGCCGAGGTCGCGATAGGACAGTGCGAACGCCGCCGCGATGTCGCGGTCGGTGGTGCGCAGCTCGCGGAGCCTCGATCGCCGGCCGGCCAGGCGTTCGGCGGCCCGGCCGGGTTGGTGGCGCACGCGGGACGCGGCGATCCGGATCGCCAGGGGGAGCCCGCCGCACAGCCGGGCCACGCCGTGGTCGCGTCGTCCGGAGACCGCGGTGAACAGCGCGGCGGCGTCGGTTTCGGGCAGGACGTCGAGCGGCACCGGCACCGCGCCGTCGACCGCGGTGAGGCGGCGCCGGCTGGTGGCGAGGACCGCGACGGACGCCGACCCCGGGAGCAGCGGCAGGAGGTGGTGCGCCCCGGCGGCGTTGTCGAGCAGGACCAGCAGCGCCCGGCCGGAGGTGCGTGCCCGCCACAACGCGGCGCGGTCGTCGAGGCTGCCCGGGTGCTGCGGCGCCGGGACGCCGACCTGGAGCAGCAGGGACGACAACGCGGCCGCGGGATCCAGTGGGTCCCGGCCCGGCGAGTAGCCGTGGAGGTCGACGAACAACTGGCCGTCGGGGAAGCGGGAAGCGGCCCGGTGCGCGGCGTGCACCGAGAGAGCCGTTTTGCCCACGCCCGCCATCCCGTGGACGAGCACGACGTTCCCGCCGTGCAAGGCGCCGAGCACGAGGTCGAGCTCGCGCCTGCGGCCGGTGAAGTCGGGCGTCCGGTAGGGCAGGTAGCACGCGCTGCCGTCCCGCTGGATCCGCGCGTGCAGGGCGCGCAGGGCCGGTCCGGGTTCGACGCCGAGTTCGGCGGCCAGCCGGTCCCGGGTGCGCCGGTAGGTGAGCAGGGCGTCGGCGGTGCGTCCCTGCCGCCACAACGCCTGGATGAGCAACGCGGCGAGCCCTTCGCGCAGCGGGTGCTGGGCGACCGCGGCGGTCAGTTCCGCGATGTCGCCCGCACGGGCCAGGTGCGCTTCCAGGATCGTCAGCCGTTTTTCCTCCAGCCGGGCGACTTCGCCGGCGAGGGCGTGGCTGGTGACGCCCGCCAGTGCCGGGCCGCGCCAGCACGCCAGGGCCTCCCGGTACTCCTCGGCCGCGGCGTGCCGTTCGAAGCGCGCCAGGTCGCTGTCCGGCGGGTTCAGGACGAACCCCGGGCCGGTGGCGGTGAGGACGTCGTCGGGGAACCCGGCCGCGACGAGCGCGCGGCGCAGCGCCGAGGTGACGTTGCGGACCTGGCGCACCGCGGTCGCCGGGGGATCGCCGTCCCAGACCACCTCGACCAGCCGCGACACGGGGACGACGTGGCCGGCGTCGAGGACCAGCGCGGCGAGGACGCGTTCCTGCCGCGGCCCCGACACCCGCACCGGGCGGTCTCCGGCCAGCACCTGGACCGGCCCCAGTACCCGAAAATCCATGGCGCGGTCCAGACAACCACTCGCCGGCGGCGGCCGGGGCGCCCGTGATGCAGATGTGATGCACGGTGGCGGGACGCTGCGCGGGACAGTTACCTCGACTCGTCAGGGGGAAGGCATGCGCATCAAGGGCATCGTCACGGCGGTTCTGGCGGCGGCGGCTTTCGTCGCGGTCGCCGGGCACGACTGGAACGACTCCGTGGTGGCGGGGCACGACTGGAACAACTCGGTGGTCGCCGGGCACCCGTGGAGTAACTCGGTGGTCGCCGGGCACCCGTGGAGTGATTGACCTGGTCGCCGGGCTGGTGCTGCGCAGAGGGAGGCACCAGCCCGGCGCCCTACCCGGCTCGTCGCGGTCGTCGCGGCGAGCGGCGTCGTGCTCCGACGGACGCCTGAGCCGCTACGAGGAGCTCGTTGACGCAAGCTGCCGGGCTCGTCCGGGAAGCGCGAAGGCAACCGCGGCAGCCGCCGTCAGAATGGCCGCGATGAGCAGGAACGCGTGGCCGTACGCAGCGGCCAACTGCTCAGGCGTGGTGGCCGTCGTGCCGGTCGCCGCGACGAGCACGGCGAGACCGAGGGCGGCGCCGGCCTGTTTCGTGGTGTTCATCAATCCCGAGGCGGCACCCGCGTCGGCCGGGTCGATTCCGGCGGTGACGGTGGTGGTCAGCGGGGTGTTGAGCAGGCCGGAGCCGAGCGCGATCAGGATCGCCGGTCCGGCGATGCCGACGAGGTAGCCGCTGCCGGGAGTGAGCGCGCTCTGCCACCCGAAGCCGGCTGCGGCCAGGAGCGCGCCGCCGACGATGAGCAGCTGGTGCCGGACGAACCGCATGAGCCACGGCGTAAGCCACGTGCCGACGGCGATGCTCAGCAGCGTGTGCGGCAGGAAACCGAGTCCGGTCTGCACAGCGCTGTAGTGCAGCACGTTCTGCATGGACAGCGCGAGGAAGTACCACATCGGGTTCAGGCACGCCCCGGTTAGCAGCATCACGGCATTGCCGACCAGGATCGCGCGACTGGTGAACAGCCGCAGCGGAATCAACGGTGTCCCCGCGGCCCGCCACTCGATCAGGACGAACGCCGTCAATGCCGTGATACCGATTCCGACGGCGGCGATCGCGAGCCCGTGGCCGCCGCCGTCCGCGGACCGGCTGACGCCGTAGCTCAGCGCGCCCAGGCCGACGGTGACGGCGACGGCACCGGGAACGTCCAGGCGCGGCCGCGACGCCCGGCCGGTATCCGCGGGCAGCAGCTTCACCGCGGCGACCAGGGCCAGCGCCCCGACCGGGACGTTGATCAGCAACGTCGACCGCCACGTCAGGAACTCGGTCAGCGCGCCGCCGAGCAGATTGCCCGCCGTGCCGCCGGCTATCCCGACCGCCGTCCACACGGCCAGCGCCCGCGTCCGCCGGGCGCCCTCGGGGAACGCCGCCATCAGCACGGTCAGCGTCGCCGGGGCGAGCACCGCCGCGCCGAGTCCCTGCACCGCCCGCGCCGCCGTGAGCAGCCCCGCCGTGCCGGCGACGCCCCCGGCCAGGCTGGCCGCGGTGAACAGGGCGAGGCCGCCCAGGAAGGTCCGGCGCCGTCCCCAGACGTCGGCGAGTCGGCCGCCGAGCAGCAGAAACCCGGCGAAGACCACGGCATAGGCGTTGAACACCCACGGCAAGTCCGCAGCGTTGAACCCGAGTGCGGACTGGATGGACGGCAGCGCGACATTCACCACCGAGACGTCGAGCACCACCATGAACTGCGCCGCACACGACAACGCCAGCAGCGCTCTGCCCCGGGTTTTCGCCTCGTCGGACCCCACGTCGACCCCTTTACTGTACAAGCGTATTATATACATGCGTACTATAAAGACCGAGCGGAGGAAGTGGTGCCGAAGATCGTCGATCACGCCGAACGCCGCGCGCAGATCGCCGAGGCGCTGGTCCGGGTCGCGGCGCGCGAGGGGCTGCACGCGGTCACGATGCGCACGGTCGCCGCAGAAGCCGGGGTGTCGGTCAGCCTGGTGCAGTACTACTTCGACACCAAGGCCGAACTGTTGCACGGCACGCTTGAACACCTCGAACGGCGCAGCGTCGAACGCTGGCGAGAGAGGACGCGGGATGCCCAGTCGTCGACGCGGGCAATCGCAGAAGGCTTCCTCGCCGAGGCGCTGCCGACCGATGCCGAGAGCCGCGCGCACCACCTGGTATGGACCTCGTACGCGGTGCTGGCCATGACCGACCCGGACCTCGCCGCGCACCCGTTCGTCGACGGCCCCAACCGGCGCGAACGCGAACTCGCCGACATCCTGGCCGACGCCGCCACCCGGGGTGAACTACACCCCGGCAGGGACCACCGCGCGGAAGCCGCGAGACTGCTGGCGCTCAGCCACGGACTGGGGACCAGCGTGCTGGTCGGCCAGCGCAGCACCGACGACGCCCACGCGATCCTGGCCTACCACCTCGACCGCCTGTTCCTGCCCGCGACAGCAGGCGATCTGCACCCAGCAGCCCGGAAAGAGGACACCACCTGACCGCTTCCCCTGCGACCATGGGCACCGTGACCACTATGGACAGCAGGGCCCTCAACCGGGCGGCGTTGGCTCGCCAGTTGCTCCTCGAGCGGGCCGATCTGCCGGTCGTGGACGCGGTCTCCCACCTGTGCGGGTTGCAGGCCCAGGAGCCCCAGGAACCGTTCGTCGGGCTGTGGTCGCGGCTTCGGGGGTTCCAGCCGGCCGCCCTCGACGAGCTGCTGACCGGCAGGCGGGTCGTCCGCACGCACCTCATGCGCCGCACCATTCACCTCGTCACGGCGGACGACGTCGTGGCCTGGCGGAGCCGCCACGAGGCGATGCTGCGCCAGCGGGTGTTCGGCGTCTACCGGCGCGAGCTGGACGGCGTGGACCCCGGCGAAGTGGCCGCGGCGGCGCGGGCGGAGCTGGCCCGTGACGAGCCGTGCACCATGGCCGACATCGGGCGGGCGCTCGCCGGGCGCTGGCCGTCCGCGGGGCCACGCCCGCTGGGCGAACTCGCGATCGCCGCCCTCGTGCCGACGGTGCAGGTGCCACCCCGGGGGCTGTGGCGCGCCAAGGCGGGCGTCCAGAACGTCCGGCTGTCCTCGTGGCTGGGACGCGACGTCGAGCCGCTCCCCGAGGACGGCGCGGATCCCGCCGGGCAGGCGCTCGCGCGCCGCTACCTGGCCGCCTTCGGCCCGGCCACCGTGGCCGACCTGCGCGCCTGGAGCGGCCTCGCCGGGCTGCCCGCCGCGGTGGCCGCCATCCGCGACGAACTGGTCGCCTTCCGCGACGAACACGGCCGCGAACTCCTCGACCTGCCCGACGCACCGCGCCCCGACCCCGGCACATCCGCCCCGATCCGGTTCCTGCCCGCGTTCGACAACGCGATCCTCGGCTACCAGGACCGCGCCCGCATCATCGACGACGCCCACCGCAACCTCTCGGTGGCCGGTGAGCGCGTCGTGCTGGTCGACGGCCGCGTCGCCGCCACCTGGACCGTCGAAGCGGACACCGTGACCGTCACCCCGCTGCGCCGCTTCACCCGCGCCGAGCGGATCGCCGTCGACGACGAGGCCCGGCACCTCACCGCGTTCCTCGCCGGCGACGGCCGAACTCCCTGACCCACCGCGTCATGTCCGCGGCCCCTGCCCGGTCTGAGTGGTGCGGGGGGCCGCGAAGCTCGCCGGCGGACGCCGTCCGGCTCTGGGGTCGAAGGGGGTGGGACGGGCGGTGTTCCCGGCGAGCGTGTGCCACCCCGGCTCAGAGCAGGCCCAGCTCGTACGTGCGCATGATCGCCTCGTCCCGGTTCGAGGCGCCCAGCTTCCGGTAGACGCTCTGCAACTGGGAGCGGACCGTCGCCACGGAGACGACCAGGCTGCGGGCGATCTCCTGCGGCGAGTGGCCCTGCGCCAGCTCGGTCAGGACCCGGTGCTCGCGGTTGGTCAGCGCCACCAGGTCGATCCGCTCCGGAAAAACCGGGCGCGCGTGGTCCAGGCGCGCGGCGGCGGTCTCCGTCAGCTCGATCTCGCCGAGGAGTTCCGCGCGTTCGGCCGCGGGCAGCGTCGCCAGGGACGCCACCTCGTCCGGCTCGCGGACCGAGGACAGCATCCGGACGGCGCCGCGGGCGGCTTCCCGGTCACCCATCCGGAGCGCGGCCACGGCGTGCACGAGCAGCAGCTGCGCCTTGTCGCGGCGCGGCGTGCCCGCGTCCCACACGCTGCGCGCGGCGATCGCCCTGGCCTGCCGGTGGTCGCCCGCCAGCAGGTGCAGCCGGGCCGACGGGACCGCCAGCCAAGCCGGCACCGCGGCCGTTTCGCGCCGGAGCATCCGCAGCGCGCGGTTTCCCTGTCCGGCGGCGATCAGCAGGTCGGCCCTGGCGCGGTCCAGCACCTGCTGCGCGATGCCCGGCCCGGCGGTGGCCTGCCTGCTGATCCGAATCCGCTCGAGCTGGTCGAGCCCGTCCGCCGGATCACCGAAGTGCAGCGCGGCCGCGCCGACCATGGCCGCGACGAACGGCCACACCTCGATCGGTTTGGTGCCGTCGCCGGTCACCGCGAGCGCGGCCGCCACGCCGTCCCGGTCGTGCCGGTCGAGCGCGAGCCAGCCCTCGGCGATCGTCGCCCCGACGGTGCCGAGGAAGGCGACCGACGGCATCGGCGGCGGGTACGACCGCATCGTCTTGATCCAGCGGGCGGCCGCCTCCTGCTGGCCCTGGTGCGCGAACACCATGGCCAGGTTAGCCGCGGCGTTGATCCCGGCGAAGTGCGTGAGCGGCTCGGCCCGCGCCTGCTCGTGCGCCAGCTGGTAGAGGGCGGTGGCGCCGTCCAGGTCACCGGCCAGCGACCGGGTCAGACCTCGTTGCAGCGCAAGCCATCCGGGCCGCAAGGTCGACCGTTCCCGCGGCAGCGGGCGGAGTTCGTCCACCCGCCGCGCGAGCTGCTCGCCGAGCTCATCCGCCTCGTCCAGGCTGCCCTGCCCCCGCAACTGGACGAGCTTCGCGGTGCCCAGCGCGATCAGCGTGGCGGGCGGGACGTCCGCGGTCAGGTCGAACTCGTTGGCCATCCGCGCACCCACTTCCATGTAGCGCCGGAGGAACGCGCGCAGTTCCGCGTCCGCGGGGCCGGCCAGCGCGTGGGCGTTGGTGAGCCACGCGATCACCAGCCGCGGCCTGCCGTGCAGGACTTCGGGCGGGATCGACCCGAGCGCGGCGACGAGCGTCGCGGCCAGGTCCGCGGGCAACGCCAGCCAGTGCCGGTCGCAAAAGTCCTCCAGCTCGTCCCAGTCCTGCGCGCCGACGATCCGGCGCAGTTCTGCGGGGAACTCGTCGAGCGAGCTGCCGTCGTGCACTTCTCGGATAGTAACCACCGCGGAAGAGCGTTCGTCTGGAAGCGCTTACTGCTACTGACAGTGTCCTTGCGGTTCACCCGCTCGGTGCGCACAAGATCAACTAGTCTCGGGTCACCGGTTTGAAGACACACAGGAGTTGGTGGATGCCCGCGGCCGCCCTCGTCGCGATGTACGTCGGGGAGGACCCGGCTCGCGCGCGGGCGCTGCGGTCGGCCCAGCCGGGAGGCCCGGCGCCGCGGTGGGAGATCGCGAACACGAGTGTCGCGGGTCTCCGCGCGGTGCGACAGTCCGATCCGGACATCGTGATCGTCGACGGCGAAGTGGACGACGTGCCCGCGCTGTGCCGCGAGATCCGCGCGGCGGCGCCGTCCGCGGTCGTGCTGCTGCTGGCCGAGGACGCACCACCGCCGCCCGGCGTGGACGGCGTCATCAGCTGGGCGTTGCTCCGCAACGGTTTGCCGGGCAACGTGCTCGGCGCGCTCGCCGAGGTCGCCGCGGTGGCCCGGACGCCCGGCAACCGGGTGACCGGCCTGACGGCGCAGGAGATCGCGGTCCTGGAGTGCGCCGCGCGCGGGATGACGGCGGAGGAGACCGCGGCCGAACTCGGTCTCACCCCTGCCGCCGCCCGATCCGCCCTGCGCACGGCGAAGACGAAGTTGCGCGCGTCGTCGCGGGCGCACGCGGTGGCGCTCGCGATCCGGGCCGGTCTTTTCCCGCCCTGATCCGCCGCTGCGCGTCAGGTTCCGCCGCGCCGGCCGGTCTGTTCGGTGTGGTCAGGATGACGCTGCTGGTCGTGGTGTGGCTGACGGCCGTGCTCGGGGCCGCGCCGGCACTGGCCGCACCGGGACTCGACGTGGACAGTGCGTACCAGGAACTCCGGCGCGCCCAGGACGAACTCGCCGCCGTGCAGAGCGAAGTGAGCGGCAAGGAAGCCGAACTCGCCGCGGCTGAGCGGAACCTGTCGGCCGCACGGGCAGGCAGCGGGTCCACCGGCGAGGCGTTGCGCGCGGCGCGGTCCGCCGCCGTGGCGGCCCGGTCACGCGTGGCCGGTTTCTACTCCGGGGTCTCCGCGGAGTTCCGCCGCGGCCGGGAGTTCGCGGTGCTGGACAACCGCGCGCCACTGGACTACCGGGCCGCCCTGCCCCTGCTCGATTTCGTCGCCGCCGACCAGTTCGCCGAGGTGCGGGCGGCCGACGAATCCGTGCGCCAGGCCGAGTCCGCGGTCACCACGTCCGCGGATGCCCTGGCACAGGCCGAAGCTGCCCGCACCGCGGCCGCCGATGCGCTCGCGGCCGCCGGAGCACGGCGCGACGCCGCCCTTCGCGGCGTCCAGGACGCCCAGCGCCGGGTGGACGCGCCGCCGCCGGTCGCCGAGCGCGACGGCGGGAACGTGGTACCACCGGCTGGCGAGGGCGACGCCGGGAGCGTGGTGCGGTTCGCGTTGGCGCAGCTCGGCAAACCGTACGTGTGGGGCGCCGAGGGGCCCGGCAGCTACGACTGTTCGGGCCTCGTGCTGGCCGCGTTCCGGTCCGCCGGCCTGGCCGTGCCGCGCACGAGCGCAGCGCAGGCGGAGGTGGGTGTCCCCGTGCCGCGGGACCAGGTGCGCCCCGGCGATCTCGTCTTCTACTACCAGCCCGTCAGCCACGTCGCCGTCGCGATCGACGGGTCGCGTGCGGTGCACGCGTCCCGCCCCGGTGAGCCGGTCCGGATCGCGGACATCGACGCGATCGGCCCGGTCACCGGGATCCGGCGGCTGCTGCGCTGACAACCGCAACCAGAGGAGGAACAACCTTGTCCACGACTTCCGCCGTCCACGGCAGAGCCGGCATCCGGGTCGCGGTGGCGGACTCGCTTCCGCTCTTCCGCGAGGGGCTCTTCGCGCTGGTCCGGCGCAGCACCACGATGCGCTGGGCCGGGCACGCGGGCACCGCGCCGGACCTGCTCCGCCTGGTCGAGCACGCGCACCCCGACGTCGTCCTGCTCGGGGCGGGCGTGAACCGCCAGCCACAGCTCATCCCGCTGCTGACCGGGGTGCGGAACACGGTCGCGGTGGTGGTGCTGCTGGAACCCGGCCAGTTGAACCGCGCCCACCTCGGCGAGTTGCTGCGCGCGGGGGCGCGCGGGGTGGTCGCGCGCGCGGCCGACCCGTTGCGCATCACCGAGGCGATCTCCGCAGCGACCCGGCAGATCCACGTCGACGGGCAGCTGCGGGGATTGCTGTTGCCGCGGGAGATCGCGGGGGAGGAGCCACTTCCGGTCGCGCCGCGACCCGCCCTGAGCGGGCGCGAGTACCAGGTGCTGCAGCTCATCGCCGAAGGGCTCAGCACCACGCAGATCGCGGCGAGCCTGCTGCTGTCGGTGGAGACGATCCGGACCCACGTCCGCGGGGTGCTGCGCAAGCTCGCCGCGCGGGACCGCACCCACGCCGTCGCCCTGGCGTTCCGGGCGGGGTTGCTCGTCGTGCCCGGGCAGCCCGACGCCGAGCGGCGGCAGGCGTCCTAGCGCCGTCAGGCGTGCAGGACCCCGAGGTTGAAGTTGGTGTGCCCGAGGGACCTGCTCAGCCGCTGCCGCAGCGGGAACAGCATCTCCATCGACCGGGCGCCGGTGATGTCGCCGAGGTCGACGATCGCGTCCGCGGGCCAGCCGAACTCACGCAGCAGGCCGGTCACCATCGTCTTGGCCTGCCTGCTGTCGCCGGCGAGGAACGCGACGTGCCCGCCGGGCACGCGCTTGGGGTTCACCATCACCGACGGGCTCACCGTGTTCAGCGCCTTGACCACCCTGGTCTGCGGGAACAACGCCTGGATCTCCTCGCCGAGGCTGCGCTCGCCGGTCCGCATCGGGGGCGGGTCCGCCGCCGGGTCGCTGACCGGGTTCGCCACGTCGATCAGCACCTTGCCGGCGAGTTCGGCCTCGCCTGCCGCGCGCAGAGCGTCCACAGTGGCCGTTCCGGCGGTGGCGTTGACCACGATCGACGCTGATCGCGCCGCCTCCGCGTAGGTGCCGGCCCGTGCCAGTTCGCCCGCCGCGCGGACCCATCTGGTGATGTGCGGCTGCCCGGGGTCGCGGCTCCCGATCACGACGCGGTGCCGGAGCTCGACCAGCCGCGCGGCCAGGGTGCGACCGACGATCCCGCTGCCCAGCACCGAAATCCGCACCGGGTTGGTCCTCCGTGGCGTCGACGGGAATACGCTTTCTCTTCCGGTATACCTGCGCCGGGGAGTCCGGACAATGCGGACGGTTGATGAAACGCGTGATGAAATCCGGCGGTCACGAATCGCGGGACGCGAGGAGTTCGTATTGCCGCCGCAGCGCCGTCCGCGCCCGCCACAGCAGCGAGCACGCGGCGGCGGGCGCGATGCCGAGCTCGACGGCCACGTCCTGGGGGCGGTGCCCGAGCACCTCGACCATCCAGAGGACGCGGCGCCAGCGGGCGGGCAGGGCCGCGAACGCGTCCGCCAGGTTCCGGTCGCCCTCCAGTTGCTCGTCCAGGGGCGGCGTCCTCGGCTCGACGACGACCGGGGACAGGCCGGCCGCGACGGCGCGTCCGTTCCGCGCGCCGAGGTCGATGGCCAGGCGGCGGACCGTGGTCCGCAGGTAGGCGGGGAAGTTGGTCGCCGGGCCGCCGCCGCCCTCCAGCGCCAGCATCGTCCGCACCAGCGCGTCGGCGGTCAGGTCCTGCGCGTCCGCCGGACAGCGGGCGACCGAGCACGCGTATCTCAGGACCGCGGCCTGGTGTCTGTGCACCAGGACCGCGAACGCCTCGCGATCACCCCCACGAGCTTCGCCGAGCAGATCGTCGTCCGACATGCCGGCCAGCTCCCGCGTCGCGGTGTCACCCATCAGCCCCTCCTCCAATGCACTTCCAGGTGAAGAATGCAACTACAGGTTTGGCGAACCGATTGGGTGAACTCGGACTACTGAGAGCGGATCATTTCGCGTTCTGTCCGCTCAACGGGTGATTGGCGGGTTTTACGGATAACGGCTGTGCTGGGCGAGCCGATACGGCACGACCGCGTGCGCGCGCTTATCACGAAACGGTAACGCTACTCCATTTTTGCGCGCGGGACCTCGGCGAGTTGCTCAGATGAGCGGTTCGTCCACCAGGGACGGGAAGAGGTCGAGCAGCCATTCGGCCTGCCGCGCGGGATCGGCGCCCCGTGGCCACCCGGCGATCGACACCGTGAGCGTCGGCGTTCCCGGCAGGCCGCGGAGGAGTTCGCCCAGCTGCTCGGCCCGCTCCGGGCTCGTCACCAGCACCGCGATGTCGCACGGGCCGACGGATCCGGCGGATTCACTGGGGCCGAGGTGCGGCCGGAGGTGGTCGGCGATCGTGGTCCGCACCGACATCGCGGACCAGGGCGCCTTCGCCGGTTCCCACCGCGCCACCACGACGTGCGGGTCCACGTCGCCGTAGCCGGGCGAGGTCAGGTCGTGCACGAAGGCGGAGCGGGTCCGCAACCCGGTCACGGGATCGGTGCCGTGCGCGAGGAGTGCGTCGCGGGCGACGATCTCCCGCACCGCGCGGGCGGCGGCCGCCACCAGGTCCGCGGGGGCGGGCCCCAGCGTAGCCCCGGGCAGGCACGAAGCGAGTGCGTCGACGTCGCGCTCGAAGTCACTGTCCGTGGCGGCCGAGCCGAGGCGCTGGTCGGCGAGTTCGCGCAGCGCGGGGAGCAGGCCGCTGCCGGTCAGGCAGGCCTCGACGACGGCGGGCGCCGCGTCGGTCTCCCAGTCGAGGTCCGCGGGCCAGCCGAGTTCGTGTGAGCGCGCCCGCCAGCGGGTCAGGAGGGTCGTCACCGCCGCGGACACCGCGTCTCCCGCCGGTTGTGTGGTCCGTTCACGTTCCTCGTCGCCGTGACGGTGCGCCGGCGGGCTCTCCACTACCGAACCACCCCTCGCGCGATCCACCCCGCATCGAGGGTGATGCTACTCACGGTGTGCGTGGGCTGTCGAGGTGAGCCGGGACCGCGGTCAACGCTGGTTCCACAGGGAGCAGGCCCAGCGCGTGCGGCGCTGCACGCGGGCACCGCGATCGTCGGTGACACGATCAGTTGATCAACGTTTTGGGAAGGCCCTGCGGACGATCATCATCGGGTGGGTGGGAACGACGCGTTGCGCGCCTTCTTCGCGCGGTGCCGTGAGTACGGCATCGACGTGCAGGAAGCCCGGCGTGCGCTGGCCCGCGCCCGGACGGACGTGCGCGCCGGGCGGGTCCTCGAGGTCGACCCCTACAAGCTGGCGTGGCGGCGGCTGCGGCGCCGCCACACCTGACCGCGCCGGGCTGTGACCCCGATCGCATCCGAACGTGTCGGTCCGTTTGGCGACATGCCGAGCGAGGGTGCGCCGTCTCCACACCGGAGCGACGAACACGAGGGGGCACGGATGATCTGGCGCGGCAGGGTACGGGTGGCGAACGGATCCGCTGTGCTCCGGTGCTACCGCCGCACGGTGTGCGCGTGCGGGCGCAAGCAGCGCAGGCTCCAGGTGTTCGGCACGCCCCTGCGCGACGAGGCCGGCGCCGTCCGTTCGCCGCGCAGTCTCCGGCGTGCCCTGCGTGCCGCGGCGAAGGCGTGGCAACCGGATCGGACGTGCGACGCGTGCGCCCGCCGGTCACGAGCCGCTGTTCCGGACCGGAGCAACGTGACCGTGCGCTGACCCGCCCGGCGCGGCGGAACCGGGCGCGGTGGCGGCACGTCCATGCGAGGACAGCCCGCCCACGGAAGGACTTCCATGGCCCAGCCCTATCCCGCCCCGCCGCCGCGTCGCCGGTGGCCGCTCGTCGTGACCGCCCTCGTGGTGGGGCTCGTGGTCGGCGCGGGAGTCGTCGGGCTGGTCTGGATCGGCTCCGCGCCGGGCGCTGCCGCGTCGGACGCCAAGGCGGCCTGCGCGGCAGTGGAACGCACCACGTCGCTCGATCCCGGCACCCAGTACGCCGGTTTCCAGCGGTGGGGCGCGGCGTCGCAGCTCGCGGCGGCGGCAGCCGAGCAGGATCCGCGCTACCAGGCCCTCGCCGACGCGTTGAAGGCGCCGCTCGAGATCGTCACGCGGACCTTCGAGGCGTCCGGACCGGAGTTCGACGCGGCGATGAACCGAGCCAGGGCCGCCTGCGACGACCTCTAGGACGTGGTCAGCGGACGCCCGCCGGTGACCCGCAGCAGGTCCAGCTTGCCGGCGTCCGCGCTGCCCGCCGCCGTCGTGTAGGTGACCACTCGCAGGTCGGCGCCCGGCACCAGCAGCACGTCGCAGTCGAACAGGATGTCGCCGACCTCGGGGTGCGTGACCGTCTTGCGTTCGGACTCGTGCACGGCCGCCGTGGTCTGCGTGTCCCAGTACCGGGCGAAGGCGCCGGAGGTCCGGCGCAGCTCCCGCACCAGGCGGTCGAGCTGGGCGTCGGCCGGGTAGCGGGACACGGCGTCCTTCAGGTCGGCCACGAGCGACATCGCGAACGCCTCCGCGCCGCGCTCCGGCCGCACCGGCGGGGTGGCGCCGGTGAAGACCGCTCGCACCAGATTCCGGTCGGTGCCCGGTTCACCGAACAGGGCGGACCAGGTGGCGTTCCACCAGACCAGCGTCCAGTCCGCGGCGAACACGCCGATCGGCACGTCGCCGAGGCGCGCGACGAGACGCTGGACGCCCGCGGGCACGTGCACGTTCACCGTCCCGTCCTGCGGCGGCAGGAGGCCGGCCGCGCGGTAGAGCTGGTCGCGTTCGGGCCGGGACAGCTGCAGCGCCCGCGCCAGCGCGCCGACCACCTGCGCCGACGGGTTTTTCGCGCGGCCCTGCTCCAGGCGCAGCACGTAGTCCACCGACAGCCCGGCCAGCTGGGCGAGTTCCTCGCGGCGCAGGCCGGGAGCGCGGCGGCCGGTCGTGACGGGCAGGCCGGCGTCGGCCGGAGACAGGCGGTCGCGCCAGGCGCGCAGCAGCCTGCCGAAACCGGTGTCGGGGGTGGTCACGGGTCCATTCTGTCCGTTCCCCGCCGGATCAGCGTGGGTACTGCTGGTCCCTGGCTGATCTCCGCGGCGGGCGGGACGGTGGTCGCATGAGCCACACGATCGTCATGACCGGCGCCAGCCGCGGCATCGGGCGCGTCGCCCTGGAAGAGATCCGTCGGCGGGACCCCGATGCGCACGTGGTCGTCGTCGCGCGAACGGACCTCGGCGACGGCACGGTGACCGCGGATCTGAGTTCGCTGCGCAGTGTCCGGGACGCCGCCAGCGCGATCCGCGACCGGCTGGACCGCGGTGACCTGCCGCCGCTGCGCGCGTTCGTGGGGAACGCGGGCGTCCAGCACACGAACGCGCTCACGGTGGGGCCGGACGGGTACGAGTCGACCTTCACGGTCAACGTGCTCGCCAACCACGTGTTCGTCCGCGTGCTGCAGGACCGTTTCACCACCCCAGGGCGGGTCGTGATCACCACCAGCGACACCCACTTCGGCGACTTCCGCCACAACCTGGGGCTCGTGCCCGGCCCGGTCTGGCAGTCCCCGGACGTGCTCGCGCGGCCCGGCGCCTTCCCGGACCCGTCGAGCGCGGCCGCGGGGCGCACCGCGTACTCGACGAGCAAACTGGCCACCATCCACCTGGTGCACGAGTACGCGCGGCGCCTGCCGCCAGGGGTCGCTGCCGTGGCGTACAACCCGGCGTTCGTGCCCGGCACCGGACTCACCCGCGACGCCAATCCGGTCGTCCGGTTCGCGGTGCGCCGGATCCTGCCCGCGATGACCTGGACGCCGTGGGCGACCAGCCCCGCCACCGCGGGTCGATTCCTCGCCGACGTCGTCCTCGGTGCGATCGACGCGCCGAGCGGGTCCTATGTGGACCGAGGCGCGGTCGTCCCGTCGTCCCCGGAGTCCTACGACCCGCGGCGCGAGCGGGAGCTCTGGGATGCGGCCGAGCGGTTCGCCGCGGTCCGGGTGTAACCTATTTGACTGCTCGGAAAGCCTTGCGGCGCAAGCTAAACTGCGCGCATGGGAGTGAAGGCGAAGATCGGGACCGCCGGGGCGGCGCTGGTGGTGGCGGCGGGTGTGGCGTGGACGCTGGGCCCCGGGCTGAACGGGTTGAGCGACGACGCGCCGGCGATCGCGCTCGGGATCGGCGCCCGGCCGCCCGCGGTCGCGCCGCCGGCCGAGACTCCTGTCGTCCCGCCCGCTCCGGAGGTCACCCGGCCCGCGCCGGACCAGGTCGGCGGGGTCCTGCCGGTGAACCGGCCGGGCAGGGCGACCCCGCCGGTTCCGGTGCCGTCGGTGCCGGCGCCCGGGCTCCCGGTGCCGGGCGCGCCGACGCCCGAGGTGCCACCGGGTGCGCCGTCCTCGCCCGCGGAACCCACCTCGCCGGCGACCCCCACCCCGCCGTCCTCGTCGCCCGCACCGGACCCGACGCAGCCCCAGCCGGCGAGCGGCTGTGTGTCGGACACGCGGCTGGGTTCGCTGATCTGCGGGATCGCGGGCGCGCTCAGCTGATCGCCCTCCCGCGGGCGGCCGTTGATCGGTAGGTTGGCGAAAACACCTGGGCGACTCCCTCGCCCCCTGCTGCCGACGAATCAACGACTCAGGGCACTAGTCGCGACCACCAGGCGGTAGCCGACGTCCAGTGAATCCCGGTCCAGGAGGTCGTGGTGACGGCGCTGCCACTTGCCGGAGCTGAGGTCTTCGGCCAGTTTTCGCACCGCAGGTAGCACCACGTCCGACGGCAGCGCCGCCACGCCGGACATGCCCGCCCGCACGTCGTCGTCCAGGTAGCTGTGCGGGCGTCGCCAGTAGGCGGCCAGGAAACCGTCGCTGCAGTCCCACGGGACGGGCACCGGCTGGACCACCACCCGCCGGTCCGGGCCGCTCAGCCCGCGCACCACCGCGTCCAGATTCGCCAGGCCCCGCTCCCGCTCGGCGATCTCCGGCAGGTACTCGCCGACGAGCCAGTACCGCGCCATCACCTCGACGTCCCACGTGAACACCACCTGCCGCCGGGACACGCGGCGCAGCTCGGCGAGCCCGGCCGCCGGGTCGCGCCAGTGGTGCACGGTCAGCACGGCGAGCGCGGCGTCGAACCGGTGGTCGGCGCACGGCAGGTGCTCGGCGAGCGCGCACACGGCCGGGGCCGAACCGGGCGGCCGCTGGCGCAGCATCGTCGCCGACGGTTCGACCGCCAGCACGTCCCGGCGGTCCGGCTCGTACGATCCGGCGCCCGCGCCGACGTTCAGCACCGTCGCGGCCGCACCGAGCGCGGCGTGCACCTGGCGGGCGATCCGCGGATCCGGCCGCCGCACCGACGAGTAGCCGCGTCCGAACGAGCCGTAGGGGTCTGCCATTCCCGGCACCCTAGCTCGATGCGGTGATGAGCGCGTTGATCCGGGTGATGCGGGTATCGCGGAGCCATGCGTGCATCGGTGTTCCTCGCCGTACTGGCGATCGCGTTCGTGCCGGCCACCGCTGCGGCACAAGAGGTTTCCACGTTCGACGGCCGCGACTGCCCGCAGGGCAGCCTGTGCCTGTACCGGGACCACGGCTTCACCGGCGGCGGTCTGGCCCTGCGACCGGGGGACCGGGTCGGCGACCTCGCCACCTACGACCTCGCCGACCGGATCTCGTCCTGGACCAACGACACCGGCGTCACCTGCACCTGGTACGAGAGCCCCGACTTCTACGGCAGGGCGCACGAAATGCTCCACGGCTACCGCGTCGACCTGCCCGGGCCGGAGGACGACACCCCCTCGTCGGTCGAATGCGGCTGACGGCCGGGTGAACAACTGCCGAACAGCTCGGGGAGAAGTGATCTTCCGGCTCGCGCTCGCACAAGATGGATGTCTCGTCCTGTGTCCCCAGCGCGGAGGCCCGGTTGTCCAACTTTCCCTGGGAAATCGTCCTGGCGGTGCTGGCGCTCGTGGTGCCGGTGTTCGCGTTTCTGTGGGAGTTCGTGTTCGTCGGGCGCAAACGGCTCGGCTACCGCGTGCAGGTCGACACCACCGCGCGGCAGGAGGTCGCGGCTGAGAACGCGGGCGCGCTGCAACGCCTGGACGACAAGGACGGCAAGGCGCTGACCGACCCGTCGTTCGTGCTGGTGCGCATCGAGAACACCGGCACGACGAACATCGACAGCCAGGACTACGCCGTCCTCAGCAACGTCCAGGCGGGCGTGAAGATCAACTTCCCGGACCGCCGCGTCGCCGGCATGGTCGTGACCGAGCTGAGCGACGACTTCCTGCGTGAGAACTTCGGCGAGAACTCCGGTCTCGGCGTGGACAACATCGTCGACAGCGACGGCCGCAACGTCGGCGTCATCCAGCTGCCGAAGGTGCCGCTGAACCAGGGCCAGCACTACAAGGTCCTCGCGGTGCTCGACCGCGCCGGGCCGAAGGTGAAGAAGTGCCCGGACCCGGTGGTGATCGCCGGCATCAAGGGCGGCGTGCGCAACGGCGCGATCCGGGAGACCAAGAGCCGCACCGGAATCCCGCGCTGGCTGACCGTGCTGGTGTACCTGCTGGTGTCGGTCGCGCTGGCCGAACCGTTCGTGATCGGGCTGGCCACGCAGGACCCGCCGCCGCTGGACTGCGCTTCCGGATCGCTCACCGTCACCGGCTCCACCGCGTTCGCCCCCGTCGTGCGGGAAGCCACCGGCTCCTACAGCCGCACCTGCCCGGGCGCGAAGTTCACCATCGAGATGAGCGGCAGCACCGACGGCCTGGAACGGGTCAACGCGGCCAAGAGCGGTGACGTGCTGGCGTTTTCCGACGGGGTGAAGGGCGACCGGTCACCGCAGTTGCTGCCGCGGCCGATCGCGTTCCTGCTGTTCACGATCGTCATCCACCCGGACGCCGGGGTGCAGGACCTGACCGCGGCGCAGGTGCGTGACGTGTTCGCCGGGCGCGTCCGGAACTGGAAGGAGCTGGGCGGCGCGGACCAGGAGGTGCGGATCGTGGACCGGGAAGCGCTTTCCGGCACGCGCACGACGTTCGAGCAGCAGGTGCTCGACGCGATCGAGCCGGGGGAGAACTCCAACGACTGCGTCGAGCCGCGACGCCCGGGCACGGCCGCCGACGTGATCCGCTGCCGCCGCAACGACACCGAGTCGCTGCTCGACGCCGTGGCCGCCACCCCGGGCGCGATCGGTTACAGCGAACTCGGCGCCGCGGAGAAGCGGGCGGACGTGCGCACCGTCTGGATCGACGGCCAGAAGGCGAGTGTGCAGGGCGCCGACCACGGCGTGTACCCGTTCTGGCAGACCGAGTACGCCTACACCTACGGCGAACCGAAGGCCGACTCGCTCGCGGCGAGCTTCCTGCGGTACCTGACGAACCAGGTGGGCGCCGACATCGTCCGCTCGCACGGCGACCGGCCCTGCGCCGAGCTGGCGAACCCGGTGCTGTGCCGGCCGGAGACGTGACGGAGCGCCGGGCGGGATCGCTCGGCGCTCCGCTCAGAGTTCGGCAGCCTGCTTGAGCCAGTTGGCGAACAGTTCGTCGTCGATCTCGCCGGGCTCCCGCAGCTTCACGCTCGCCATCCCGCGCGCTCCCGGCTGCAGGCGGCCGGACGGGTCCGCGATCTCCTGGCCGCGCCAGAAGCCGAACGTGACGTGCTTGGGGTAGGCCTTGACCAGGCACACCGCCTGCTTGCCGGGCGCGGGGCCGAGGCTCCACACCGGGTGTCCGTGCCACACGGCGCCGGTTCCGGGCAGGGCGGTCTCGATCAGGCCGACCAGGCGTTCGGCGATCTCGCGCTGGGCGGCGGGCAGCTTCTCGACGTATTCGGTGACGGTCATGGCAGGACTTCCGTTCAGCGGAGACGGGCGGCGACGACGGAGATCCACAGCATGGCGGTGATGGCGCCGACGGCGAGGGTGAGCGAACCGGCCGGACCGCCGGCCATCGCCCAGCCGTCGCCGACGAGCAGGGCCGTGCCGGCGAGGTGCGACAACACCGCGTCGCGACCGGAGAACCGGCGTCCCAGCACGTGGCAGGCGGCGATCAGCGACGCGAAGGTCACGGTGCCGGCGATCATGTGCCCCACGCCGTGCCAGGACAACCCCACGGCGTCCATCGGGAAGACCCCGGCGGCGACCAGGCCCACGCCGGCCGTCAGCACGAGCCGGGGCGCCCACTTGCCGGGCAATCCGTTCGCGCCGGCGACGGTGAGGACGCCGGCCACCACGAAGTTGGCGATCTGCAGCCAGCCCAGCGAGCCGGTGCTCAACAAGCTGAGCGGTTGCCGGGTGAGGTCGAAGCCGTCGCGGGTGGCCGCCTGGGCGAGGGAGACGGTGGCCCACAGCGGGCCGGCGACGGCCAGCGCGGTCAGACGGGACGCGGCGGGCCGGAGGGCGGTGGTGGTCATTTCGGGGTTCCTTTCTCGGAGGGTCATCCACACGTCGTCCGGGCGATGTGACAGGGAATGCGCCGCTAAGCTGGGCCGATGCGATTTCTGATGATGCAGATGGGGACCGGCCAGGCCCCCGACGAGGAGTTGTTCGCCGAGATGGGCAAGTTCATCGAGGAGATGACGGCCTCCGGTGTGCTGCTGGCGACCGGTGGGCTCGACCCGGCCGGCATGCGGGTGGCCTCCGAGGGCGACGAGATCACCGTGACCGACGGCCCGTTCACCGAGGCCAAGGAGTCGGTGGGCGGCTTCGCGCTGGTCGAGGTGAGCTCCAAGGAGGAGGCCGTCGAGCTGGCCCGCCGCTTCCGCCGGATCGTGGGGGACGGTGAGAGCCGCATCCACCAGGTCTTCGGGTGACCGACGTCCGCGGCACGGTCGACGCGGTCTGGAAGCGGGAGTCGGCGAACCTCGTCGGCGGGCTGACGCGGCTGGTGCGGGACGTCGGTCTCGCCGAGGAGCTGGCCCAGGACGCGCTGGTCGCGGCGCTGGAGCAGTGGCCGTCGTCCGGCGTGCCGGACAACCCGGCCGCCTGGCTGATGACCACCGCGAAGCGTCGCGCGATCGACCACCTGCGGCGGATCGAGCGGCTGGAGCGCAGGCACGAGCAGCTCGCGCGCGAGTTGGCGCAGCCGCGGGACGTTCAGCACGACGACGTCCTGCGGTTGATGTTCCTGTCCTGCCACCCGGTGCTGCCGACCGAGCAGCGGGTCGCGCTCACGCTGCGGGTGGTCGGCGGTCTGTCGGCGGCGGAGATCGCGCGCGCGTTCCTGACCACCGAGCAGCAGGTCGCGCAGCGCATCGCGGCGGCGAAGCAAACGCTTGCGGGCGTGTCGATCGAGCTGCCCGAAGGCGCCGCGTTGGCCGAGCGGCTGTCGTCGGTGCTCGGGGTCGTGTACCTGATCTTCAACGAGGGCTACTCCGCCACCGCCGGGGACGACCTGATGCGGCCCGGCCTGTGCCAGGAGGCGCTGCGGCTGGGCCGTCTGCTGGCCGAGCTCGCGCCGGACGAGGCCGAGGTGCACGGGCTGGTCGCGTTGATGGAGATCCAGGCGTCCCGGTCGGCCGCGCGCACCGGGCCACGCGGGGAACCGGTGCAGCTGCACGAGCAGGACCGCGACCGCTGGGACCCGTTGCTGATCCGGCGCGGGTTCACCGCGATGCTGCGGGCGCGCGATCTCGGCGGGCCGCCGGGGCCGTACGTGCTGCAGGCGGCGATCGCGGTGTGCCACGCGCAGGCCCGAACCGCGGCGGACACCGACTGGCGGCAGATCGCGGTGCTCTACGACGCGCTGGTCCGGCTGCTGCCCACGCCGGTCGTGCGGCTGAACCGGGCGGTCGCGGTGGGTCGCGCCCACGGCCCGGCGGCCGGGCTCGCACTGGCCGACGAGCTGCTCGCCGATCGCACGCTGCGGGACTATCACCTGCTGCCCAGCGTGCGTGGCGATCTGCTGGCGGAGCTGGGCCGGAGCGCCGAGGCGCGGGTGGAGTTCGCACGGGCCGCGGCGCTGGCGAAGAACACGGCCGAGCGCGACTTCCTGTTGCGGCGCGCGGACGAGCTGGGGCCCGCGGAGCCGGTCGCGACGCTGGGGCGGGCGGCGGCGGACTTCCTGGCGCGGGACGACCTGGACGCCTCGACGCTGCGGTCCTACGGCCAGACCCTGCGCCGGTTGTGCCTGGCGCTGGGCGACCGGCGGCCGCTGGAGTCGCTGACCGGGGACGACGTCACCGGCGTCTTCGAGGTGGCGTGGGGCGACGCGGCGGCGAAGACGTGGAACCGGCACCGGTCGGCGGTCCGGTCGTTCGGGGCGTGGGTGGGGCGGCCGGAGCTGGCTGACGGCTTGGAGCGGCGCGCGGAGAGCCGGTCACGCGTGCCGGGTCTGGCGGACGACCTGCTGCGTCGCTTGTGGACGGTGGAAGCGCCCGTGCGGGAGCGGACGTTGTGGCGGTTGCTGCACGAGTCGGCCGCCGGGGTGCGACCGGTGCTGTCGCTGAACGTGGAGGACCTGGACCTGGCGGACCGGCGGGCGCGCGCGGGTTCGCGGTGGGTGACGTGGTGCTCGGGCACGGCGCGCCTGCTGCCCGAACTGCTCGGCGGGCGCACGCGCGGGCCGGTGTTCCTGGCGGACCGCCGCCCCGGCCCGGCCCACATGCGGCGCGCCGCGGACCTCTGCCCGGACACCGGCCGCGGGCGGCTGTCCTACGAGCGCGCGGAGTACCTGTTCAAGCAGGCGACGCGCCCCCTGGACCCCTCGGGACGCGGCTTCACGCTGCGGCAGCTGTGGTCGCGGCGGGGTGCGTAGCGGTGGTCCGTGGGGCCGCGGCAATTGAAATCACGCCAGGGCCAGCAGGCGCAACCAGTCCCGATCCGCGCCCTCGACCGTGAGCAGTGCGGCCAGCACTCCGGTGGCTCCCGTGAGCAGGCTCAGGTCCGTCATCACCAGCACGTCGGGCAGCCGCGTGTGCAAGAACCGGAGCAGGCGGTCCCGCAAGGGGCCGCCGACGGGGGAGTTCCTCGCGAACGCGTCGGCGATCAGCAGGACCCCCGCGGCGCCGTGGCAGAGGCTCAGTGGGTGGTCGCTCAGGTGGACCTCCTCGTCGTACGCCGCGCACAGTGTGTCCATCGCCCGCAGGCCGGCATCCGCGAACGCGCCGCCCGCCGTCCACAGTGCCCACGCGATCCCGGGCGTGCCATAGCACCACGCCTGCCGCCGCACCACCGCACGTCGCGGGCCGTCCGGGCGGGAGCGCCACGACACCACGCCCAGCTCGTCCGTCTCCTGGTGCTCGACCAGCCACGACGCCAGATCCGGCGACCCGCCCGGCCCCAGCACGGCCAGTGGGCGCGCCACCCCGTGCGCCAACCCGGTCACGACCCCGCCCCGCGCCCACGCCGGCGCGGCCCCGCCGATGCGGAACCCGCCGGGCACATCCAGCGCGGCCAGGTGCTCCCGCGCTGCCGCGGCCTCGGGCAGCACCGCCAGCAGCCCGGCCGGTCCGGAAACCAGGTCGTAGTCGGCGAAACCGACCTCGCGCGACCGCCAGCCGCCGCCCGGCGCCAGCCGCTCAGTGGTCCGGTCGGCGAGCGGCCCCAACGCGGGATCGACCCGCGCGGCCAGGCGCAGTCCGGCCAGGACCCCGGCGAACCCGCCGTGCAAACCAGTGTCCGAGCAGCGCGGGATCGCCCGCAACCAGGCCCGCAGCGCCGCCCGGCTCGCCGGGTGGTCGCCGAGCAGCGTGGCGAGCACGGCCGCCCCGGCATCGGGTGCGGCCGTGCTCGCTTCCTGCTGCTCGGCCCAGGTCGTGAGGACCGTGGCGGCGGCGCCGGTCAGCTCCCGCGCCATCCCGTACCGGTCAGCACACGAACCAGCTCGCATCTTCGTCGCCGCAATACCCGCTGCACAGCAGCAGGGAGGGCGGCTTACCGGTTTCCGGGTCCCCGGAACTGCTGATCCGCGCGTCCAGCCGCTCGACCAGACCGTCCAGTTCGGACAGCTCAAGCGTCGACTCCATGATGAACTCCTTCCGTTGGTTTCCTCTACCCACCGACTGCGGTGGTCTCTGGGGCGCGCCGCGCGCGCCGGGTGGTGATCCGCTGCCAGGCGGCGGTCACGTCGTCGGCCAGCCGGGACGGCGATGCGCCCAGCGGCAACCGCACCACGGCCTGCGCCGCTCGCCGCGATCCGTCCACATCGGACACCGTCAGGTCGTCGGGCGCGGGTAGCATCTCCTCCAGCACCAGGCCGCCGACCGCGGGGTCGGCCAGCATCCGGTCGAACACCCGCAGCGTGGCGACGCTGTCCAGGTCGACCGGCTGGGACCGGCGGCCGTCCCGGGCGAACACCCACCGCGGCGCGCCGGTCACCAGCCGCAGGTTCGCCAGCGCCCGCATCCGCGCGAACCGGTCGCCGCCCGGCTCCGGCAGCACGTCCCGGCCCGCGAACACCGTCG
Organism: Amycolatopsis sp. ATCC 39116; assembly: GCF_000231075.2. NCBI lineage: Bacteria > Bacillati > Actinomycetota > Actinomycetes > Pseudonocardiales > Pseudonocardiaceae > Amycolatopsis > Amycolatopsis sp. ATCC 39116. Next base: position 88,343 of record NZ_AFWY03000007.1, read on the forward strand.
CCGGCGCGATCACCAGGTCCGGGTCGACCAGCAGCCGCGGTGTGCGGGCGCGGCCGGGGAAGGCGGCGCGCGGATCGCCGAACCCGTGCGACACCGCGAGCCGCCGGGCCGGGGACGCCGCGGTGAGCAGCGAAACCACCAGGTCCCACGGCGGCGGTGGCCGCCGGGTCGCGTGGTAGACCGGCCACAGCACCTGGCCGGCGCGGTCCTCCGCGATCACGCCACGCGCGTCGCGGCGGAGCGTGATCTCGTCCAGCGGCAGGTAGCGGCGCATCCCGGCCGGATCGTCCACATAGGTCGCCGGGTCGGCGTCACCGGTCCAGGTTCGCGTGTAGCGCGGGCGGCGCACGGTGTTGGCGCCCTGGCTGCCCTGCGGCGGCACGAGCACCTCGACGAGCTCCGCGCCGCACCGGGCCGCCGTCTCGGTCAGGAACGCGCGGTGCGCGCTGACCTGCGGGACCTCGCCGTGCAGGCTCTGCAGCGCGGCGGCGAACCGCGCGTCCGTCACGCCCGCCGGGGTGACGGCCTCCAGCACGGCCCGGCCTTCCGGCAGCGGGCGGAGCAGGCAGTCGACCGGCCACGGCGACGGCCGCGCGGGCGGCGCGCCCAGGTAGTCCAGCACCGCCGGGCCGAGTTCGATCTCGCTTTCGTCAGCGTGCCGGGCCATCCACTCGCACAACCGCTGGTAGGTGGTCCGCGGCCGTGGTTCTGGCCACGCCGAGCCGGGCAGGGCGGGCCGGGGCGGCTCGCCGGAGTCCAAGGCCTCCGCGACGATCTCCGACAGCGGCCGGGGGTCGGGGCCGACGAGGTCGAGCGCGGGGTGCGACCGACGGTCGGCGATCACCGCGGCGAGCCGTCCCGCGTGGGCGACCAGCTCGGGCAGCCGCGACGGCACCGGGACGCCGCCGTGCGCGCGCCGGTAGACGTCGGTGAACCCGTCGCCGGGCTCGGCGGCGACCCGCCAGCGGTGCAGCCGCCCGGTCGGCGCCGACGACACCTGCACGAGCCCCAGCTGCGCCAGGTGCCGCAGGAACTCGCGCAGCACCGGCTTGCGCCGCGCGTCCGGTGCGAGCAGCGTGACGACGTCCCGGGTGCGCATCGCCCGCGCGCCGAGAACCCGGCACAGCGCGTCCACCACCGGCGTGCGCCGGATGTCGCCGCGCCGCACCGCGTCCGGCCCGTCGTGGTCGGCGACGTGCCAGCACAGCCGGTCGCCCTCCGTCCACCGCAGCGCCGTCAGGCTCAGCCACGCGTCCGGCAGGACCGGGGCCGCGGTCAGCCTGCGGCGGTCCTCCTGGATGTTGGTGAGCCGGTGCACCGCGTGGTCGCCGACCGTCAGCGGCCCAGGGCCGGTCCCGGCCAGGGCGACGTGTGCGAGCCAGCCGCGCGGGGTGGTCTTGAACGCGGCCCGGAACAGCAGCCGCAGCAGGTAGTCGGCGCGTTTGCGCAGTGCTTTGCCGGTCCACGGCTCACCGGCGGCGAGCCGGGCGCGGATGTCCTCGACGACGCCGGGCGCGGTGGCGGCGACCATCCGGGCCGCGGCGGGATCGGCGGTGATCAGGTCCCACACCAGGCCGTGGTGCATCCGGGCGGTCTGCTCGACCGCGTCGTGCAGCGCGGCGGTCTCGGCGGCCAGCGCGGCGCCCCACTCGGCGATCCGCGCCAGCGGACGGTAGTCCAGGTCCCCGGGCTGGACGAACTCGCCGCGGTGCAGGCGGCGCCGGACGTCGAGCGCCTGCCGCCGCGCCTCGCGCGGCAGGGCCGGGACCAGCTCCGCGCCCATGCGCTCGGCCACGTCCGCGGCGCACGCGCGGTAGGCGGTCTCGGCGCGGACCAGGTGACGCATCCGTTCGGTCAGGTCGGGCGTGCCGAGCGCGGCGGGCAGCGCCGCGGGCAGGCCCGCCACCCTCACCAGTGCGGGATCAGTCATCGCCCGCCGCCAGCGACTCGGCGATCAGGACCTGCCTGCCGAAGCTCAGCGTCCCGCGGTTCCAGTGGAACACCACGTAGTAGCAGGCCGCCTCGCGAGGTCCGACCCGCGCGCCGTCCGCGGTGAAGTAGTGGTTCCACCACCCGTCGAGCAGCGGCCGGATCTCCTCGGCGTGCCGCTCGGCCAGCCGCCGGGCAGGCCCGGGCACGGTCGCGGCCAGCTCGTCCGGGTGGTGCCACCACCGGCGCAGGCCGGCCGCCGCGACCGCGGTGTCGACCGGCTCGGGGTGCCGCCGCCCGGTCTCGCGGACTCGCGCCCACACGTCCCGGTCCTCCCAGCCGGCGATCCGCAGCCCGTCGAAGACACCGCGCAGCATCAGCATCGACAGCGCCCACTGCGGGCAGCCGGACGGCCGGGTGTGGTGGTCGAGCCAGGTCAGCGAGTCCACGGTGAACAGCCGGTGCGCCCACGCCATCGAGCGGGGACCGCCGAACAGGTGCGCCTCCGGCTCGTACACCGACGGCACCGCCCTGGTCACCAGGCCGATGTCCTGCCACAGCCGGATCCGCTTGCGCAGCAACGCTTCCACGTGCTCGGCGTGCCCGGGCGCGGGAGCGAGGCGCAGGCGCAGCCCCGGTGGCTTGTGCATCACGAAGAAGTCGTCGATCGTCTGCTGCCACAACCAGTCCCGTGCCAGCGCGGCGATCGCGCCGTGCAGTTCCGGCAGATCCGGCGTTTCCAGGCCCCACTGCACCCACCGGTCCTCCTCGGCGGCGAGCGCGGCCGCGCCCGCGGTGAGGAACGTGGTGAACTCGCGGCTGGTCCGCCCCTCGGACAGCGCGCTGACGCAGTCGGCGAGGAAATCCCGCATGGGCACGGACTTCTCCCGCAGGCGCACGGTCGCAGGCACCGCCATCTCGCCTCCCGAAAGGAATTCTCGAAACGGTTTCCGGAAATGCGGAAATCCGTATTCAGTCTGTGCCGGGAGGCGGACGGCGGAAAGTGCGGGAACGGCTTTTCGCCGGGTCGAACGACCCCTGAACGTGGTGACCTGGCGAGCCGCGTCCGGCGCCGGGACACAGGGTCACGGCGGCCGGACGCGGCTACTCACACCGGTCAGCGCGGAACCGCTCGGGTCAGCGGTTTCGCCACACCGGTTTCCTTTTCTGCGCGAACGCCGCCGGTCCTTCGAACGCGTCCTGGCTGACGAGGAGTTCGTCGAGCGCGGGCGAGGGGTGCCGGACGGCTTCCACGGTGTTCGCGAACCCGTCCGCCTCCGCCATGATCCGCAGCGAGGTGCGCACCGACGTCGGGGAGCCCTCCAGGATCGCGGCGGCCAGCTCGCGTGCGACCGCCAGCGCCTGCCCGGCCGGCGCGACCCGGCTGACCAGGCCGTAGGACTCGGCCTCCGCGGCGGACAACCGCCTGCCGGTGAGGATCACGTCGTTCGCGACCTTCGGCGGGATCGCGCGCGGCAGCCGCACCAGGCCGCCCGCCGCGGCGACCAGGCCGACCCGGACCTCGGGCAGGCCGAACTGCGCGGTCTCGTCGGCGACCACGAGGTGGCAGGCGAGGGCGATTTCGCAGCCACCGCCCAGCGCGAACCCGTTGACCGCGGCGATCACCGGTTTCGGCAGGGATTCGCGGCTGGTGAGCCCGGCGAACCCGTTCTTGGGCACCCACATCGGTTTCCCGCTCGCGGAGTAGACGAGGTCGTTGCCCGCGGAGAACGCCTTGTCGCCGGCGCCGGTGAGGATCGCGACCCACAGGTCCGGGTCGGCGAAGTAGGCGTCGAACACCTCGTCCAGCTCGGCGTTGGCAGGCGGGTGCAGGCTGTTGCGTGAATCCGGGCGGTTGATGGTGACTTCGAGCAGGTGTCCGTCGCGGCGCACCAGGATGTGCTCGTAGTCGTCGCGGAAACCCGGCGCGCGCGGCGGGAACAGCTCGGCCATCCGCTCGGCCGTCATCGTGACCCGGTTGCCGAACCCGAACGAGCGCACGTGGATCTTGCTGCCGATCGGCTCGCCGTCCAGCAGCCTGCCGAGCGTCTCCTCGTCCTTGGTGGAGGCGAGGAAGCGGCGGCCGTCGTCGAGCCGTCCGATGACCACGGCGCTGCCCGCGGCGTGCTGGACGGTGTAGGTCTCCAGCGTGGCCCAGCCGTCCGGGTGCACCGTGGTCGGCACCGCGGGGCGCGCGTCCAGCTCGGCCTGCAGTTCGGCGCTGCGGCCGGGCCGCCACGGCGCCGGGGTCGTGGAGTACACACCGGCGGAGTACTTGGACAGCATGCCGCCGTTGGCGCCGACCAGGCCGAACGCGCCCGGCCGCGCGCGCAGGCGCACGACGGTCTCGGCGATCGCGTGTGTCGAGTAGTTGTTGCCGGGGCCGCCGAAGAACGGCAGGCCACCCGTGACGGTGAGGCCGCGCGGGTCGTCCGGGGCCAGGCCGAGCCCGTCGCAGACGGCGAACACGGCGACCGGGAAGCAGCTGTACAGGTCGATGGTGGCCAGGTCGCCGACCCCGATGCCGGCGAGGTCCAGCGCGTGCCGCACCGCCATCACCGCGGCGGGCGACCCGCTCAGGTCCTCGCGCTCCAGCAGCGGCTGTTCCTCCAGGTCGGCGTGGCCGTGCAGGAACACCCACTTGTCCTCGGGCACGCCGAGCCGCCGCGCGGCGCCCACCGACATCAGCAGCACCGCGGCGCCCTGGTTGACCTGCTCGCGGGCGATCAGGAACCGCGTGTACGGGTCGGCGATCGGGCGGTTGCGCTCGGTCGGCGTCGCCAGCTCGCGGGCGTCGCGCCGCACCGGCGCGGCCGCGTGCGGGTTGGCCGCGGCGACCGCGGTGAACGGCGCGAACAGTTCGCCCATCGCGAGCGCGTAGTCCTCGCGGGACAGGCCGAGCCGGGCGCGGCGGGCGTTCTCGAACAACGCGTACTGGCTGGTCGGTTCGAGCAGGCCGTGCGCCAGCATCTGCCTGTTGGCCAGGCCCTTCAGCCCGAACCCGCGGTCCTCCAGGTCGCCGTCGACGTGCTCGGTGAAGTCCGGCTTGTCGTCGGCCTGCTGCAGGTGCCGGACCGTGGAGATGGCCTCCGCGCCCACGACCAGTGCGACCTCGGCCCCGCCTGCGGCGATCGTCCCGGCCAGCTCGGTGACCAGGTGCTGGGGCGACTGGCCGCCGGTGACCTCCAGGATCGCGCGGGCGGGTGCCGCGCCGACACGGTTCGCGACCGAGCGCGGGAAGTTGTCCGACCGGCCCAGCGGTGAGTGCGAAATCGGCGTGGAGATCTCGAACTGGCGGATGCCCGCGACGGTGTCGACGGCGGACGCGACGTCACCCGGGTCCGCGCCGGTGTCGGCGAGGGCGTCCCGGGCCGCCGCGGCCGCGAGTTCGACCGCGGACAGCCCGCGGTAGCCGGGATCGTCGATGCGCTCGGACGCCTGGCCGACGCCGACGAGGACCGGCGTCCGGTGATCGAGAGAGGTCATACCGAACGGTAACCCGGCGGCGCGCTCTCGATCACCGGTCCCGCATCACGAACTCTGCGCGATGTTGACCATCCACGAGACACCGAACCGGTCCAGGCACGCGCCGAACTCGTCGCCCCACATCTGCTTCTCCAGCGGGACGGTGACCGTGCCGCCGTCGGACAGCTTGTCCCAGTAGCCGCGCAGCTCGTCGGCGTCCTCGCCGCTGAGGCTGATCGACATGTTGTTGCCGGGCTGGTGCTCCATGCCGGGCGGGGTGTCCGAGGCCATCAGCGTGAAGCCGCGCTCGGTTTCGAGCTGGGCGTGCATGACCTTGTCCGCGTCGGCGCCTTCCATGCCGCCGAAGTCGCCGAAGGTGTTGAGGTTGAGCTCGCCGCCGAAGACCTGCCGGTAGAACTCCATCGCCTGCCGCGCGTCGCCGGCGAAACTGATGTACGGGTTGAGCCGCGAAGCCATTTCCGGGTCTCCCTCCATCGCGAAGGGGGCCAATCCTCGCAGACCGCCCTGCCTGCGACAACACCCTGCGGGGTAGGAAAAACTCCGCCAGAATCGGCCCGTGACCGGGTCGGTTTGGTACGTGGGTTACGGGTCCAACCTGCACGCCGCGCGGCTGCGGTACTACCTGGAGGGCGGCACGCCGCCGGGCGGGCGGCGGTCGTGCCCCGGGTGCCGTGACCCGCGTCCGCCGGAGCGGATCGTCGCCCACTCGATGCCCGGCGCGGTGTACTTCGCGACCGAGTCCGCGACGTGGGGCGGCGGCCGCGCGTTCTACGACCCGTCGTTGCCGGGAACCGCGGCCGGCCGGGCGTACCTGCTGACGGTCGGGCAGTTTTCGGACCTGGCGGCGCAGGAGATGTACCGCGCGCCGGACGGCGACCTGGACCTGACGACGGTGCTGTCGGCGGGCCGGGACGTGCTGGGGCCGGGGCGCTACGAGACGTTGCTGCACGTGGGCGACCTGGACGGGTTCCCGGTGCTGACGTTCACCGCTCCGTGGGCCGCCGACGAGGTGCCGTGGAACCCGCCGTCGGCGGTGTACCTGCGGATGCTCGGCGACGGGTTGCGGGAGTCGCACGGCTGGCCGCCGCCCCGCGTGGCCGAGTACCTGTGCGGCCTGCGCGGGGCGGCGGGCTTCTGGTCCGTGGACGAGGTGGCAGACCTGCTGGCTCAGTAGGCCAGCTCGGCCAGGCGCTCGGGGTCGGAGATGATGTCGATCGCCGCGATGAGGTCGTTCACCACCGTGAACGCGAAGAGCGTCTGCGGGCGGCCGTCGCGCAGGATGAGGCGGCCCGCGACGCCGTTGACCAGCACCGGGACCGGCTGCCCGCCCTGGCCGGACTGCCGGAAGGTGAGCGCCTGCCCGGCCACCGCCTCGGCCCCGCGCACCAGCCGGGCCGCGCCCGCGGGCAGGGTGGCGGCCTCGGCCCGCAGCACCACGTCCGGGTCCAACACGCTGACCAGCGCGGCGAAGTTCCCGTCCCGCGCGGCGGCGAAGAACGCGTCCACCACCTCGCGCTGCCGGGTCACGTCCCCGTCCGGCACCGTCGGGCTGCCCTGGATCCGCCGCCGCGCGCGGCTCGCCAGCTGGCGGGCCGCGGCCGGGGTCCGGTCCACGATCGGGGCGATCTCGTCGAACGGCAGCGCGAACATGTCGTGCAGCACGAACGCCAGCCGCTCCGCCGGGTCGAGCGTGTCCAGCACGACGAGCAGCGCCAGCCCGACCGAGTCGGCGATCAGCGCCTGCTGCTCGGGGTGCGAGCCGTCCTCCGGGACGATGATCGGGTCCGGCAGGCGCTCCGGGTACTCCTCGCGGCGCGACGACCGCGACCGCAGCATGTCCAGGCACACCCGGCCGACCACGGTCGTCAGCCAGCCGCCGAGGTTGCGCACCTCGCCGGCGTCGCTGCGGCTGAGCTTCAGCCACGCCTCCTGCACCGCGTCCTCGGCCTCGGTCAGCGAACCCAGCATCCGGTACGCCACCGCTCGCAGGTGCGCCCGGTGCGACTCGAACCGCTCGGCCAGCCACTCGTTCTCGGTCATACCGCTCTGACGGATCCCGTCACGCCGATGTGACCGGCTGGGAGACCCGGATCACGATCAGGCACGAGTCGTCCTCGGTGTCGGACGTCGCCTCGGCCAGCAGCTGGTCGCTGATCCGCTCCACGTCCGCGCCCGCGTGGCAGGCCGCGGCGGCCAGCCGGTCCAGGCTGTCGTCGAGCAGCACGCCACGCCGTTCGATCAGCCCGTCGGTGAACAGGACCAGCGTGTCCGCGGGCCGCAGCTCCAGCGTGGTCTCCTCGAACCGGGCGTTCGGCCGCGCGCCGAGCAGGATCCCGCGCGGCAGGGACAGCTGCTCGGCCACGCCGTCGCGCACCAGCATCGGCGGCAGGTGCCCGGCGCGCGCCCAGGTCAGCGTCCGGCTGTCCGGGTCGTACAGCCCGCACAACGCGGTGCCGGTGACACCGCGGTTGACCGTGAACGTCGTGGTGTTCAGCCATTCCAGCAGCCGTCCGGGGCTCGCCCCGGTCACGGCCAGCCCGCGCAGCGCGTTGCGCAACGCGATCATGCCGGTGGCCGCGCCGATCCCGTGCCCGGCGACGTCGCCGATCACGAGCAGGATCCGCCCGCTCGGCAGCACCGTCGCGTCGTACCAGTCGCCGCCGACCTTGTGCTCCTGCGCCGCGGGCCGGTACCGGACCGCGACGTCGAGCCCGTCCATCTCCACCGGCCGCGCCGCCGACGGCAGGATCGCCTGCTGCAGCTCCCGCGCGATCCGGTTCTGCTGCTGGGCTTCGTGTTCGGTGTCGGCCAGCCGGTCGCGCGTGGCGTTCAACGCGACTTGGCTCTGGTACTGCGCCGACAGGTCCTGGTAGATCCCGCGCACCGCGACCAGCTGCCCGCTCTCCGACAGCACCGGCTCGCCGTGCGCGCGGATCTGCCGGTGCGTGCCGTCCGGCCGGATCAGCCGGAACACCGTCGCGGCCTCCTGACCCGCCAGCAGCGTGGTCTGGAACGCCTCGGCGATCGGCAGGTCCTCGGGGTGGACGTAGGTGCACAGCTCGTCCCACGCGACCGGGCCCGCCGACAGCGGCAGCCCGAACAGCTCGAAGGTCTGCTCGGTCCAGGTCATCTCGCCGGTGAGGACGCTGTGCTCCCAGCTGCCCAGCCGCGCGATGTGCTGCAGGTTGTGCAGCAGCTGCGCGAGCCGGTGGTCGTCGTGCCCGACGGTCAGCACGATCCGCACGCCGTCCAGGAACCGGGTGATCCGCACGTCCACCGTCGCGGGGGTGGCCGCGCCGCCGGTCCGGGCGACCAGCGGGACCGGCCCGAGCCGCGCGCTCGCGCCGGTGGTGAGCACCTCCACCGCGCGGTCGGTGAGCCCGTACGCGCACAGCAGCGGGTACGCCCTGGTCAGCCCGCGGCCGACCAGTTCCGCGGGCTGCCGCCCGTGCGGGTCCTCGAAGTCCTCGCCGGCCTGGGCGATCTCGAAGTCGGTCACCTGGCCGGACTCGTCCGAACGCGGCCGGGCGAACAGGCCGGAGTCCAGCAGGCCCACCATCGACGGCAGCGCCCCGACCGGCTGCGTGCCGAGCACGATCTCCCGGCCGCACAACGCGGCGAGCGCGGTGAGCCGTCGTTTCTGCTCCGGCGGGAACAGCGGCAGCGGCGCGGCCCAGACGAATTCCACCACGCCGGCGATGCTGCGCGAGGTGGTCACCGGGATCACCGCCCGCGCCCCGCGCCGGTCGTCCGCCGGCAGCGGCACGGCGGGGGCGAATCCCACCTCCGGGATCCAGTGCGGACGCCGTTCCCGCGCCGCCCGCTGCGGCAGGCAGTCCATCAGCACCGGGATGTGCCGCCAGCGGCTGGCCTCCAGCAGGCCGAGCCCGCTGTGCCCGGCGAGGGCCAGCGCGCCGTCCGGCCGCACCTGCCACACCACGACCGCGGCCGCGCCCGCGGTGCGCCGGACTTCCTCCAGCAGAGCCGAATTCTCCGCGGAGGCGTCGGGCAGCCGGGCGAAGTCGGGAGCGCTGTCGGGCTCGCACGGCGCCCGTGGCGGCCGGACCGCGCCCGCGACCAGGTCCGCGGCCAGCTCCGCGACGGTGATCCCGGTGCGCGCGGCCAGTTCGGCGAGGTGCGTGGCGGCCTCGGCGGGGGAGTAGCCGAGCCGTTCCACGAGGATGCCTTCGGCGACCGGGACGAGCAGCCCGCCGTCCCGTTCGGCGCGCAGCCGTTCGATCTCCTGCTGCTGGCACTCCACGACGGCGGCGAGCCCGGCGACGCGCGGATCGAGGTCGCTGGTCTGCGGCGGGTACTGGGCCGTCACTCGAGCCCCTCGGTCGCGGTGGGCGGACGAAACAAGTCTAGTGAAGTGGCGCTGGGATACGTGTCGCGCTACCAGTAGATTCCTCTTCTGCGGGGATTGTTCGCAAGAGCGGTTCCCAGAGCCTCACGGAATCGGAGTGCGCTGATGGCTGAGAGCCGGACCGCCCAGGCCAAGCGGGACCCGGGCCGGGGCGGGGAACGGGAGCTGGCCGATCCCCGGCTGCAGCAGCTGCTGGCCGGGCTGACCGCGGTGCGCGACGGCGATTTCGGAACCCGGCTGCCGCAGGTGGGCGACGAGCTGCTGGACGAGATCGCGGCGGTCTTCAACGGCATGGTCGACCAGCTGTCGGTGTTCACGTCCGAGGTGACGCGGGTGGCGACCGAGGTGGGCACCGAGGGCAAGCTCGGGGGCCAGGCGCGGGTGCCCGGGGTGTCCGGGACCTGGGCGGACCTCACCGATTCGGTGAACGCGATGGCCGGGAACCTGACGGCTCAGATGCGCGACATCGCGCAGGTCGCGACGGCGGTGGCGAAGGGCGACCTGTCGCAGAAGATCACGGTGGACGTCCAGGGCGAGATCCGGGAGCTGAAGGAAACCATCAACACGATGGTGGACCAGTTGTCCTCGTTCGCCGACGAGGTCACGAGAGTGGCCCGTGAAGTCGGCACCGAAGGAATTCTCGGCGGCCAGGCGGAAGTCCCCGGCGTTTCCGGAACCTGGAAGAACCTCACCACTTCGGTGAATTTCATGGCCGGAAACCTCACCGATCAGGTGCGCAACATCGCTCAGGTGACCACCGCCGTGGCGCGCGGCGATCTGTCGCAGAAGATCATGGTCGACGCGCGCGGGGAAATCCTGGAACTGAAGAACACCATCAACACGATGGTGGACCAGCTCTCGTCGTTCGCCGACGAGGTGACCAGAGTGGCGCGCGAGGTCGGCACGGACGGCAGGCTGGGCGGGCAGGCGCAAGTACCAGGTGTCGGCGGAACGTGGCGGGCGCTCACCGATTCGGTGAACTTCATGGCGGGCAACCTCACCGATCAGGTGCGCTCGATCGCCTCGGTGGCCACCGCGGTCGCCGACGGTGACCTCTCCCAGAAGATCACCGTCGACGCGCGCGGCGAGATCCTGGAACTGAAGAACACCATCAACACGATGGTCGACCAGCTGTCGGCGTTCGCCGACGAGGTCACGCGCGTGGCCCGCGAGGTGGGCACCGAGGGCCGCCTCGGCGGTCAGGCCGACGTCAAGGGTGTGTCGGGCACCTGGAAGGCGCTCACCGAATCGGTGAACGTCATGGCCGCCAACCTGACCGACCAGGTGCGGTCGATCGCCGACGTGACCACTTCCGTCGCCAAGGGCGACCTGACGCAGAAGATCCGCGTCGACGCGCGCGGCGAGATCCTGGAGCTCAAGGAAACCATCAACACGATGGTCGACCAGCTGTCGGCGTTCGCCGACGAGGTCACGAGAGTGGCCCGCGAGGTGGGCACGCACGGCAACCTGGGCGGCCAGGCCAACGTCCGCGGGGTGTCCGGCACCTGGAAGGACCTGACCGACAACGTCAACGTGATGGCGTCCAACCTGACCAGCCAGGTGCGCTCGATCGCGCAGGTGGCCAGCTCGGTGGCGCAGGGCGACCTGTCGAAGAAGATCACCGTCGAGGCCAAGGGCGAGGTCGCCGCGCTGGCCGACACGATCAACACGATGGTCGACACGCTCGGCGCGTTCGCCGACGAGGTGACGAGAGTGGCCCGCGAGGTCGGCACCGAAGGCATCCTCGGCGGCCAGGCCCGCGTGCCCAACGTCGCGGGCACCTGGAAGGACCTCACCGACAACGTCAACTCGATGGCGAACAACCTGACCAACCAGGTGCGCAACATCGCCCAGGTGACGACCGCCGTCGCGGACGGTGACCTGACCAAGAAGATCGACGTCGACGCGCGCGGCGAGATCCTCGAACTGAAGACGACGATCAACACCATGGTGGACACGCTGGGCTCGTTCGCTGCCGAGGTGACCCGCGTGGCGCGCGAGGTGGGCAGCGAGGGACGGCTGGGCGGCCAGGCCGAGGTCGAGGGCGTGTCCGGCACCTGGAAGCGGCTCACCGAGAACGTGAACGAGCTGGCGGGCAACCTGACCCGTCAGGTGCGCGCGATCGCCGAGGTGGCCAGCGCCGTGGCCACCGGCGACCTGACCCGCTCGATCTCGGTCGAGGCGCAGGGCGAGGTCGCCGAGCTCAAGGACAACATCAACTCGATGGTGCGGTCGCTGCGCGAGACCACGCACGCCAACCAGGAACAGGACTGGCTCAAGACCAACCTGGCGCGCATCGCCGGGCTGATGCAGGGCCACCGGGACCTGGCCACCGTCGCCGAGCTGGTGCTGGACGAGCTGGTGCCGCTGGTGAACGCGCAGCAGGGCACGTTCTTCCTGAGCAGCGGGCAGAACGGCAGCGGGCGGCTGCGGCTGATCGCCACCTACGGCGCGCACTCCACCGAGGAGCTGGTACGGGAGGTGGAGGTCGGTCAGACGCTCATCGGGCAGGCGGCCCGCACCCGGCGGCCGATCATCGTCGACAAGACCCCGCCCGGGTACGTGCGGATCTCCTCCAGCCTCGGCGAGGCGCCGCCGGTGAACCTCGTCGTGCTGCCGGTGACCTTCGAGGACCGCACCCTCGGCGTGATCGAGCTGGCCTCGTTCGAGCGGTTCACCCAGGCGCAGCGCGACCTGCTGGACCAGCTGGGCGAGACGATCGGCGTCAACGTCAACACGATCGTGGCGAGTTCGCGCACGGACTCGCTGCTGGAGGAGTCGCAGCGGCTCGCCGCCGAACTGCGGGTCCAGCAGGAGGAACTGCAGCGCTCGAACGCCGAGCTGGCCGAGAAGGCGACGCTGCTGGCCCGCCAGAACCGCGACATCGAGGTCAAGAACACCGAGATCGAGCAGGCCAGGCGGGAGATCGAGGAGCGCGCCGAGCAGCTCGCGCTGGCCTCGAAGTACAAGTCCGAGTTCCTCGCGAACATGTCGCACGAGCTGCGCACGCCGCTCAACAGCCTGTTGATCCTGGCGAAGCTGCTCGCGCAGAACCCCAGCCGCAACCTCACCGCCAAGCAGGTGGAGTACGCCGAGGTGATCCACTCGGCCGGTTCGGACCTGCTGCAGATGATCAACGACATCCTCGACCTGTCCAAGGTGGAGGCCGGGCGGATGGACATCCACCCGGAGCCGTTCGCGCTGAACCAGCTGCTGGACTACGTCGAGGCCACGTTCCAGCCGCTGACCGCCGAGAAGGGGCTGACCTTCGCGGTCACCGCCGACCAGGACGTGCCGCGCGAGCTGGTGACCGACCAGCAGCGGTTGCGGCAGGTGCTGCGCAACCTGCTGTCCAACGCGGTCAAGTTCACCGACCACGGCCGGGTCGAGCTGCACGTGCGGATGGCCCGCGAGGAGGAGCTGCCGGCGGGCACCAGCGGCCCGGTGGTGGCGTTCGCGGTCACCGACACCGGCATCGGCATCGCGAAGGAGAACCTGAGCGCCATCTTCGCCGCGTTCCAGCAGGCCGACGGCACCACCAGCCGCCGCTACGGCGGCACCGGGCTGGGGTTGTCCATCAGCAACGAGGTGGTCTACCGGCTTGGCGGCGAGATCCGCGCGGAGAGCGAGCTCGGCGAGGGCAGCACGTTCACGTTGTTCCTGCCGCTGGGCAAGTCCCCGGACGGCCTGCCCGCGCCTGCGGCCGCCGAGGTCGAGGTGCCCGAGCCGGCGTCGGAGGCCGCGCGCGAGACGCACGGCAAGCGGCAGGTGCTCGTCGTCGAGTCGGCGGGCACCGGGCTGCTGTCGCTGCTGGCGAGCAGCGCGGCCGCCGACCTCGCCGACACCCACGGCACGGTCACGGTCGCCACGGTGAGCACAGCGGAGCAGGCGACGAACGTCCTGCTCAGCCGCCCGCACCACTGCGTCGTGCTGGACGTCAGCCTGCCCGAGGGCGGCGCGTTCGCCGTGCTGGACGCGTTGGCCGACCACCCGGACCTGTGTTCGGTCCCGGTGCTCGCGCACCCGTCCCGCAAGCTGACCCCGGACCAGGAGAGCCTGGTGCAGACCCGCGCGGCGATGCAGCCGCTGGAGCTGCTGCCCTCGCTCGACGAGCTGCGCGAGCGGATCGCGCTGCACCTGTCCGCCGACCAGCCGGACGACGTCATCCCGCTGACCCAGCCGCGCACCCCGCTGCCGTCGCTGACCCGGCCCGTCGACGACCGTCCGGTGGACGAGCCGTTGCGCGGGCACAAGGTGCTGATCGTGGAGGACGACCCGCGCAACGTGTTCGCGCTGCGTGGCGCGCTGGAGAGCTACGGGCTGGAGGTGCGGCACGCGGTGAACGGGCGCAAGGGCATCGACGTGCTGCTCGCCGAGGACGGCATCGAGCTGGTGCTGATGGACGTGATGATGCCGGAGATGGACGGCTACGCGGCCACGGCGGCGATCCGGGAGATCCCGCGGTTCGCTGACATGCCGATCATCGCCGTCACCGCGAAGGCCATGCAGGGCGACCGGGAGAAGGCGCTCGCGTCCGGGGCCAGCGACTACCTGACGAAACCGGTCGACGCGGAGGAGCTGCTCCAGTGCCTGCGGCGGTGGCTGCCGGAGGTGCGGGCCTGACCCGGGCGGCGGATCCGGCGAAGGAGGTGTTCCGCCAGGGCGCGCGGAAGTGGAGGATGGGTGCGTGCAGGCACCCGATCCACTGAACCCGCGCGATCCGGCCGTCGACCCCGTCGACGGTGTCGCGGTCGCCGTCGAACGCCGCGGCAAGGCCGTGGTGGTCCAGGTCAGCGGCGAACTCGACCTCCTGACGACGCCGCGGCTGGACGACGCGGCGAGCCGGGCGCTGCGCGAGCAGCCGTCGCTGCTGGTGCTCGACCTGACGGGGGTCACGTTCCTGGGTTCGGCCGGCATGGCCTCGCTGGTCGCCGTGCGGCAGGCCGCGGGGGACGACCTGCCGATCCGGCTCGCCGCCGCGGACCCGGTCGTGGTGCGCGCGATGGAGGTCGTCGGCCTCGACGAGGAGTTCCCCCTCTACCCGACGTGCGAGGACGCGCTGGCCGGCTGACCGGCGAGCAGCCTGCGCAGCCCGGCGTGCAGGGCCGGGGCGGCGGCCAGGAACGAGGCCGCGCCCGGCCGCCACACTGCGCCGCCGGTGTCGGTGACGGTGGCACCCGCTTCGCTCGCGACGAGCGCGGCTCCGGCCAGGTTCGCGTCGTCGTGACCGAACTGCCAGAACGCGTCGATCCGGCCGGAGGCGACCTCTGCCACCTGCCACGAGGTGGGGCCGAGGTTGCGCACCGCGCCGACGGCGGGCAGGACGTCGCCCAGTGAACGGCCGGCCAGCGCCGCCGCTCCGGCTCCCGGGAACGGCGGCTGGGACGTAGTGACCAGGGCGGCGGCCAGGTCGGTCTGCGCGGACGGGGTGACGGGTCTGCCGTCGAGAGTGGCGCCGCGGCCCCGCTCGGCGCGGTAGGTCTCGCCGCGGACGGGGTGGTGCAGCACGGTGGCGACCGGTTCGCGGTGGCGCACGAGCGTGATGCTGACGCACCAGTACGGCAGCCCGCGCAGGTACTGCACGGCGCCGTCGGCGATGTCGACCACCCACGAGGTCGTCCCGGCGGGCAGGCCGGTGCCGAACTCGTCGGCCCACGGGATGCCGGGCATAAGGGTGCCGAGCCGTTGCCGGAGAAGGGGTTCGGCGGCGCGTTCGACCTCGGCGAAGGTGGTGCGGAACTCGTCGAGCGTGCGGGCCGGAGGCGGGGGTGGGCAGGCCGCGGAGGATCTCGCCGGTTTCTTCGGCGGCGGCGGTGATGCCATCGAGGAGGTTCACGGGTCCGAGTGTCGGAGCTCGCGGCGGATCGGTGGGCTCGTCAGCCGGTTTCCGAGCGAGATCGTGCGAAACTCGGCTCGTGGTGGCTGATCCGGCTTTTGACGGGGATGATCTGCGGCTGATCGAGGCGCTGCAGTGTGACGGCCGGGTGACGGTCGAGCAGGCGGCGCGGGTGCTGGGGTTGCCGGTGCGGGCGGTGCAGCGGCGGATGCGCGTGCTGCTCGGCGACGGTGTGGTGCGCGTGGTCGCGGTGCCGCCGGGCGCGCTGGCGCGGGGCGTGGTGGTGCTGCGGATCCGGGTGCTGCGCGGGAAACTCGACCCGATCACGGCGGCCCTGGCGGCCAGGGAGGACATCCCGCTGGTGGACGTGTCGGCCGCCGGGGACGAGATCCTGGCGCTGTTGCTGGCCGGTCCGGATACGCGTCATCGTCTGGTGTTCCGCCAGCTCCCCGCGACCAGCGCCGTGACCTCCGTCGAAGCGCAGACGGTGATGCACGTGTTCAGCGACGCGACCGACTGGCGTCTCGGCGTGCTGTCGGACGCCGAGCGAGCCGCGCTGGGTTGCGGTGGGCAGGCGGCGGAGCGCCCCCTGGACGACCTCGACCGGGCCGTGCTGCGCCTGCTCGGGGAAGATCTGCGGCTGCCTGCCGCCACGATCGCCGCCCGGCTGGGGCACCCGGAGTCCACCGTGCGGCGCCGCCTGAGCGTCCTGCGCGCCGACGGCCGGTTCGTGACGCAGGCGTTCGTCGACCCCGCGCGGCTCGGGCTGGCCATCGACGCGAACCTGCTCATGCGGGTGCCCCCGGACCTCCTCGACCGGGCGGGCCGCGCGCTGGCCCGCCACCCGGCCGTCCACGGCGCGATGGCGACGACGGGCGCGTCGAACCTCCACGCCGCCGTGTGGTTGCGGGACCTGGAGCACCTGTACGCCTTCATCACGCAGGACCTGGCCGCGCTGGGGGTCACCGAGGTGGAGACGGTGCTGATCGGTGCGTCGGTCAAGCGGCCCGGGAAAGCCCTTTCACGGTAGTGGCGCCGCCGCGCCCAGGCCCCGCTCCGCGGCCGCCGCGCGGACCGCGTCGATGACCAGTTGCAGCGACGGCCGCGCGGAGGCCGTTCGATGCGCGATCGACACCGTTCGCATCGGCGGTTCCGTCAGGGCCACGATGTCCACCCCGGGCGGCCGCAGCGACAAGCCCAGGTCCGACACCAGCGTGACCCCGAGCCCGGCGGCGACCATCGCCAGTGCAGTCGCCTGCTCGCCGACCTCGTGGTTGATCTTCGGCTCGAACCCGTGCCGCTGGCACGCCAGCCGCACCGCCCGGCCGAAGTGCGAGCGCGGCCCGGCGAGGATCCACGGGTGCTCGGCCAGCTCGGTCAGGCTCACCGTGGTGGCGGGCACCGCGCCGCGCGGGACCGCCGCGTGCAGCCGTTCGACCGCGATCACCACCCGCGTCAGCGCCGGGTCCCACGGCATCGGGTAGTCCGAGTAGTCGATGACGAACGAGAAGTCGAGCGCGCCGTCCCGCACCGCGCCCGCGGTTTCCTCCGGCGCCAGTTCCTTCGTGCGCACCTCGATCCCCGGGTGTTCCCGCGCCAGCGCGGACAACGCGAACGGCAGCAACCCGGACGCCACCGACGCCCACACCCCCGCGGTCAGCCGCGCCGTGACGCCTTCCTGCGCCTCCTCCAGCGCCATGGTCGCCCGTTCGACGGACTTGAGGATCTCCTCGGCGTGCTCGGTCAGCACCACGCCCAGCTCGGTCAGCTGGACCCGCCTGCCGAGCCGCTCGAACAGCTTGGCCCCGACGTCCCGTTCCAGCTGCGCGAGCTGCTGCGACACGGCCGATGCGGTGTAGTGCAGGGCGGCCGCGGCCGCGGTGACGGTGCCGCGGCGGTGCAGCTCCCGAAGCATCCGCAACCGGTGCAGCGAAAGCTCCATGCCGCCCAGGGTAGGTAAGGATCACCTGCTGTGCAGGGAACGTGAACGGAACCGTGCATGATCCCTAACTGGACGTCTCCGCCGACCCTGCCGCACCCTGGTGTCAGCGGGAATGGATCTCCCGATTCCACCCAGACCGGCGACCGAAGCCACCGCGCGTGGCGGAGGCGGGCTGTGCTGCGCCCGGAATCGGCGACAGGCTTGGAGGGGACAGTTGACCACGATGCAGGATCCGCGGGGGCTCGCCGGCGAGCGGACCAGCCCGCGCACGCAAGAGCCGATGCTGCGGCTGACCTGGACCGACCCGGTCACCGGCACCCACGGCTACCTCGTGGTGCACACGCTGGTTTCCGGCCTGGCGACCGGCGGCACCCGGATGCGCGCCGGCTGCACGCTGTCCGAGGTCGAGGACCTGGCGCGCGGCATGGCGGCCAAGACCGCGACGTTCGACCTGCCGGTGGGCGGGGCGAAGGGCGGGATCGACTTCGACCCGAAGGACCCGGGGGCCGTCGGGGTGCTGGAGCGGTTCTGCCAGGCGATGCGCCCGTGGCTGGACGCGCACTGGGTGACCGCCGAGGACCTCGGGGTGCCGCAGCACCTCATCGACGACGTCTTCGAGCGGCTCGGGCTGGAGCAGTCGTACCACGCCGCCATCCGCCGTTCGCCCGACCCGGCGCGGACCCTGCGGCGCGTGCACGCCGGGCTGAACGCGCCGGTGCCGGGCGGGCTGCTGCTCGGTGACGTGGTCGGTGGTTACGGCGTCGCGCAGGCCTGTCTGGGCGCGGCGAGCGCGTGGGGCTGGGAGCCGGCCGCCACGACCGTGGCGATCCAGGGCATCGGCACGATGGGCGGCGGCGCGGCCTGGTACCTGCACGAGGCCGGGATGCGGGTCGTCGCGGTCGCCGATGCGGCCGGGACGCTGTACGACCCGGCGGGGCTGGACGTGCCCGCGCTGCTGGAGCTGCGGGACGCCTACGGCGAGGTGGACCGCTCGCGGCTGCCCGGCTCGGTCCGGCAGCTGCCGCGCGACGCGGTGGTCGGGGTGTCGGCCGACATCCTGGTGCCGGCGGCGATTTCCTACGCGCTGACGCCGGACAACGTCCCGGACGTGTCGGCGAAGGTCGTGGTGGAAGCGGCCAACGCGGCGACCACACCCGAGGCCGAGGCGATGCTCGCCGCGCGGGGGATCCCGGTGGTCCCGGACTTCGTGGCGAACGCGGGCGCCGCGGCGTGGGCATGGTGGCTGTTGCTGGGGCAGGTGGGCGCCGACCCGGTCGACTCGTTCCATCGGCTGCAGACCGAGATGCGGTCGAAGGTGGCGCTGCTGCTGGCCGCCTGGTTCGCCGACGGAGTCCCCCCGCGCACGACGGCGGAGGAACTGGCGGCGGCGAACCGCGCGGCGCGCCTGGCTGCGGGGGATGCCGGGGTCACGATCCCCTGAACGCGCTGAAGGGGGTTCGCCGTGCACGACGGCGCAGGAATTGGCCGCGGCGAACCACGCGGCGTGCCCGGCCGCAGGGGACCTGGGGGTCACGATCCCTTCGCCGCGCCCACGGCGTTCGGCCGCGCACGACGGCGGAGGAACCGGCCGCGGCGAACCTCGCCGCGTTCGCCGCTTGGGGTCACGATCCCCTGAACGCGCTGAAGGGCCCTTCGCGACGGTGCGAAGGGCCCTTCACTGCGTGTCGACACGTTAGTTCCGGCCTGGTTCGCCGACGGGGAGGTGAACCAGGTCCGGTATCCAATCGGCGTAGCGGCCTTCGGAGCCGCCGTCGGGCGGGACCGTAGGGCCTCGACCTCGTAGTGCCCGGGCACCTCGGGGTCTGCCACATACAGTGCCCGATCGCCAGGGGCCGATCCAGGGCCGAAGGTCCCTTTTCACTCGTCCGGCATGCTCTGGGCCATGGACCACCCGCTGCGCGCCATCCGCGCCACCCGTGTGTTCGCCGACCGGCCGGTGCCAAGGGACCTCGTCGTGGACCTGGTCGAGACGGCGCGCTGGACCGGTTCCGCGCGCAACCGCCAGCCGTGGCGGCTCGTCTCGGTGACCGACCCCGCGGTGCGCCACGCGCTGGCCCGCCTCGGGCAGTACGCGCTGCCACTGGCGGCGGCCCCGGTCGCGCTCGTGCTGCTGTCCGACTCGGAAGCCGGTGCGGACACCGAGTTCGACCTCGGGCGGCTGTGCCAGACACTCGTCGTCGCGGCGCACCTCGCCGGCCTCGGCAGCTGCCCGGTCTCGTTGTACCCCAACGCCAATGCGGTGGAAGCCGCCGCGCTCACCGGCCACGGGCACCCGTGGCGCGCGCACCACGCGCTCGCGCTCGACTGGCCGGGGGAGCGTCTGCGTGGCCGGTCCGCCGTGCCGGTCGGGCGCAAGGCCTTGGCGGACGTGTTCGTCGAGCTGTAGCCCCGTCAGACGAGCGGCTCGGCGCGGGCGGTCCAGCGGCCCTCGGTGCGGGTGATGCGCACCGGGTGGTCGAAGCACTTGCTGATGTGGTCCGTGGTCACCACGTCGTCCGCCGTCCCGGACGCCAGGCACTGGCCCTCGCGCAGCAGGAGCGCGTGCGTGGTGCTCGCCGGCAGCTCCTCCAGGTGGTGGGTGACCAGCACGGTCGCCAGCTCCGGGTGGTCGCGCCGCAGAACGTCCACACTGGACAGCAGCTGCTCGCGGGCCGCGACGTCCAGGCCGGTCGCCGGTTCGTCGAGCAGCAACAGGCGCGGCGACGGCATCAGGGCGCGGGCGATCAGCGCCCGTCCGCGTTCGCCCTGGGACAGGGTCGGCCAGCGGGCGTCGCGTTGCCCGGCGAGGCCCAGCATCCGGATCAGGCGCTCGGCGCGTTCCCGCTCTGCGGCGGTCGGCTGCCAGCGCGGCACCAGTTCGGTCGTGTTCGTCAGCCCGGTCAGCACCACCTCGAACACCGACAGCGGCGAGGTCAGCGGGTGCCGCGGGTTGATGTGCCCGAGGAACGACCGCAGCTTGCGCATGTCGACCCGGCCCAGCCGGTGCCCGAGCACGTCGACCGTCCCGCGCGTCGGGTGGGTGAGCGCCCCCAGCAGCCCGAGCAGCGTGCTCTTGCCCGCGCCGTTCGCGCCGAGCAGCGCCCAGTGCTCGCCCTCGTGCACCGTCAGCGAGATCGACCGGAGCAGGTACCGGCCGTCGCGGACGAGATCGACATCGCTCACCTGCAGCACGGGCGTCATGCCCGCACCGTATCAAGTCCTCAGACGTCTGATGAAAACGGACATCCGATAACCTCCCGGAATGGATCGGGTGGAGACGCGAGAACTCGCCTACTTCGTCGCCGTGGCGGAGACCCTGCACTTCGGTCGCGCCGCGGAAGGGCTGGGACTGGCCCAGCCGGCGCTGTCGAAGGCCGTGCGGTCGCTGGAACGGCGGCTGGAGGTCACGTTGTTCGACCGCACGAGCAGGCGGGTCGAACTCACCCCGGCCGGCGAGGTCCTGCTCGACGAGGCGCGGAAGGCGCTGGCGGCCGTCGCCGCCGCGGCCCGGCGCACGCAGCGGGCCGGTCGCGGCGTGCCGTACCTCGCCCTGGCCGCCAAGCCCGGCGGCGACGCGGGGCTGCTGCCGGCGATCCTGCGCCGGTACGAGAGCGACCCCGCCGCGGTGCCGGTCGAACTCGTCACCGCGCACGAGGACAGGGTGTCCCTGCTGCGCGACGGGCGCGCCGACGTCGCCCTGCTGCACACCCCTTTCGACGACGCGGGTGGCCTGGAGGCGGAGGAGTTGCGCGCCGAGCCGAGGTCGGCGCTGCTGCCGCCGGAACACCGCCTGGCGCGGCGGTCGATCCTGCAGCTGAGCGACCTGCGCGGCGAGCCGGTCGGGCGGTGGGCCGGCTACCCGGACGACGGTGGCGTCGAGGTGACGGACCTGGCGAAGCTGCTGCGGGTGACCTCGCGCGGGCGGGCCGTCGCGCTGCTGCCGCAGTCGGTGCTGGACGCGCTGGACCACAACCTGGTGACGGTGCCGGTCGTGGACGCCGCTCCGGCACGACTGCTGCTGGCCTGGCCGCAGGGCACACGCTCACCTGCGATCTCGGCACTGGCCAGGGCGGCGCGCGAGGTGGCGGCGGAACACCGAACGGCGGCCAGGCCGGGTCCGGTGCGGGCTTCGCGCCCGAGGATGGCTCAGCGGGCGAGCGGACGCTGATCCGGCTCGTCGCGCAGGCCCTCCCGCTCGTAAGTGGCGGCGGCACGCGTCCGGGCCGGTGCTGCGTCGTGGCCAGGGCTATGTGCGGCTGGGCACCCGTCCGACGGCGCCCAGCAGCACGGCGCTCGCCTGGTCGTCCGGGTTCGGGAGGCGAGCGGACGCTGATCCGGCTCGTCGCGCAGGGCCTACATGCACCTGCTCGCGCGTGAGCGGCGGCGGCACGCGCCCGGGCGGAAGCTGCGTCGTGGCCTGGGCCTACGTCCCGCTGGGCACCCTTCCGACGGCGCCGAGCAGCACGGCGCTCGCCCGGTCGTCCGGGTCCGGGAGGTAGCCCCGCGGCCGGGCCGGTGCCGGCTTCGCGCTCGAGGATGGCTGAGCGGACGCTGATCCGGCTCGTCGCACATGCCCTCCCGTGCGTGAGCGGCGGCGGCAAGCGCCCGGGCGGGCGGTGCGTCGCGCCCAGGGCTATGTGCGGCTGAGCACCCGTCCGACGGCGCCCAGCAGGACGGCGCTCGCCTGGTCGTCCGGGTCCGGGAGGTAGCCCCGCGGCGGGTTCCAATGCGTGGCGAGCACCAGGCCGGGCGGCACGAGCTCCGTGCCGTCGAACAGCGCCGCCACCTCGGCCCGCCCGCGCACCTGCGCGGACTGCCGCACCTTGGCGTTGTAGGTGTCGCGCACGTCCTCCTGCTTGCGCTGCTGGCGTTCGTCCTCCGGGGTCGTGATGTGCGTGAGCGCCAGGTAGCTTCCCGGCGCAAGCCGGTCGACATAATGACGCACCAGGGGGCGCACGTCGCCCGGCACGAAGGGCAGCACGGACACCATCAGCAGCCCCACGGGCTCGCCGAAGTCCAGCAGCCCGGCCCGCTCGAAGATGTCCTCCGGCTCCCGCGCGTCGGCCAGCAGGCAGGTCGCGTCCGGCTCCCCGGCGAGCAGGTCGTTGCTCACCTCGACCGTGCGCGGGTCCAGGTCGACGTAGACCACGCGCGAACCCGGCGCGTACCGCTGGGCGATCTCGTGCACGTTGCCCGCCACCGGGTAGCCGGAGCCGATGTCGAGGAACTGCCGGATCCCGTGCCCGGTCATCCAGCGGACCACCCGCTGCAGGAAGTCCCGGTTGTAGCGCGCGACCTGTCCGGCGAGCGGGAAGACCTTCTGTGCCGCGATCGCCACCTCCGCGTCGCACGGCAGGTGGTGGTGCCCGTTCAGGTACCAGTCGTACACGCCCGCGGCCGTCGCTGTGGTGCGTTCCTGCTGGGTCATCGGCGATCACCACCAGTCCGGCTGCTGCGAACCCGCTCAGTCTGACACGGCGGTCAACGGCGCGGGAGGGGTCCAGCGGGCGGCGGCGGTGGCCGCGCGGACCGACAGCCCGGCAGGCATGAGCCGGAGCACCGCGTTGCGTGCCGCGACGGCCAGTGGGTTCTTCAGCTGGGCGCCCAGCCGCCCGGCCTGGTCGGACCGGCGCGCGATCGCCTGGCTGCGCGGACGACGTTCGCGGTCGTAGGCGCTCAGCGCGTCCGCGACCGACGTGTGCCGGACGGTCGCGGCGGCGAGCACGACCGCGTCTTCGATGGCTTGGCAGCCGCCCTGGCCCAGGTACGGCGACATGGCGTGGGCGGCGTCGCCGAGCAACGCGACGCGGCCGCGCACGTACGTCGGCAGCGGGGTGCGCAGCGCGAGCAGGTCGTGCTGCAGGAACCGGTCGCCCGGCGTCGCCTCGATCAGGCTCGGCAGTGGTTCCGGCCAGTCACCGAAATGACGGCGCAGGAAGGCTTTCGGGTCCGCGTGCCGGACATCGCGGGGCGACTCGCACGCCAGGTACCAGTACAGCCGGCCACCGGTCAGCGGCACCGCGCCGACCTCGGTGCCCGGTCCGAGGAGACCGGACAGCTCGAGCGGCCCCGGATCGTCGAGGATCGCCCGGAACGCGGTGTGGCCCGTGTAGACCGGGCCGGGGTGGCCGGGCCAGAGCGCCGAGCGGACCGCGCTGTGCACGCCGTCGGCCGCGACGACCAGATCGGCGGTGAGCTCGCCGCCGTCCCAGCGCACCCGGCCGTCCCCGGTGACTTCGGTGATGGTGGTGCCCGCCCGCAGATCCGCGGCCGGGATGGCGTCGCGCAGCAGGTCGAGGAGCTGGGCGCGGGCGATGCCGAGGAGCGGTTTGCCCAGTGCGCGTTCGAACCGGGCGCCGTCGACCTCGGTCAGCAGGCGGCCGTGGTGGTCCCGCAGCCGCCCGCTGACCTGCGGCACGGCGAGCGGCGCGAGGTCGAGGCCGAGCGATTCCAGTGCGCGCAAAGCGTTGGGCCACAACGTGATTCCCGCGCCGACCTCGGCGAACCGCGGCGCGCGTTCGAAGACGGCGACCTCCCAGCCCACCCGGCGCAGCCCGATCGCCGCGCTCAACCCGCCGATGCCGCCGCCGATGACCGCCGCTGTTCGCACGCACGCGACTCTACGCCTGTAGAGTCACCGGCGTGCGTCTGACGGCGATCGCGGACGCGGCCATCGAGGTGGTCGCCGCGGAGGGGATGCGCGGCCTGACCCACCGCGCCGTCGACCGGGCCGCGGGCCTGCCGCCCGGGTCGACCTCCTACTACGCCCGCACGCGGGCGGCGTTGCTGGAGTTGGCGGTCAGGCGGATCGCCGAACTCGACGACGCGTCGCTGACGGAGGCGGATGACGAGTTGGCGCCGGCGCTCGCGCGGTTCCTGCACACGGCGATGACGACCGGCCGGACGCGCTTGGTGGCGCGCTACGAGTTCGCACTGGAGGCCACGCGACGCCCCGAGCTGCGGGCGATCTACGACCGGGTGGGGCAGCGGTTCCGCGACAGCTGCGCCGAACTGCTGGCGCACGCGGGCTCCCCGGACCCGGCGCGGCACACGCGGATGCTGATCGCCTGGTGCGACGGGGTGCTGTTCGATTCGGTGGCCGGAGCCGGGGCGGCTCGTGCGCCGGGGCCGGCGGAGCTGGAGCGCAGCACGGCTGAGTTCGTTGCGGCGCTGCTGCCTGGGGGTGGTGCTCAGCGCCCGCCCGCCAGTGAGGCGGGGGCCTCCGCCTGCTGATCGCCTGATGTGGTGGGGTGGCCTGGGCGCTGGAGCAGGCAAGTAGGGCGGCCGAGTTCCTGGCGGCGATGCTGCCCGGGGGCGTGCTCGCGGCGCGGCGGCCGGTGGGCGGGGCCTCCGCCTGCTGATCGCCTGGTGTGGCGAGGTGCCCTTCGATTGGGCGGCGCTGCTGAGCCGGGCGGTGGCCGTGGTGTTGCGCCTCAGCGCTTCGACCGCTTGCCGAACGACTCCATCTCGGCCACCTGCCTCCGCGCCTCGTCGGCGGTCTTGTCCGCCACGGTCGCGGCCTTGCGGGCGGCCGTGAGTTCCTTGCGCACCGCGCGTTCTTCGCGGGTCGCGTCGTCCAGTTGTGAGCGCAGCTCGGCCACCCGCGCGGCGGCCTTTTCGGCCCGGGCGGTGACCTCGTCGAGCGCCTGCTGAGCCTCGTCGCGGGCGGCCTCCGCCTCGTCGGCCTTCGTGTGGGCCTCTTCGAGCGCGGCCTGCCGCCGCTCGGCTTCCGGGTCCTGTTTCGCCGGTTTCGGGGCCGGTTTGGGCGCCGCCTTGCGCTTCGGCGAAGCGGCCAGTGCGGCCGCCAGCCAATCCTCCGAAGAGGACGGTTCCAGCGCCGCGGAAAGCCGTCCCGCGGCCACTTCCGCCGCCGCGTCCGGATCGGACACCGCCGCCTCGAACGTGTCCTCCACCTGGCGCATCGCGACGTCGCTGTAGGGGACGCCCGCCTCGCCGGCGACGCCACCCGCCCGTCCGCTCAACCGCCGGATCAGCTCGTTGCGCTGCCGCGACAACGTGCGCAGCTCGTCGCCGGCCAGCTTCTGGTGCGCGGTGCGCAACCGGGCGCCGAGGTCCGCGAGCTGCCCGATCTCGTCCGCGTGCCGCCGGCTCACCTGGTTCACCAGCCACGCGGCGACGGTCGGTTTGCGCAGCTGCGTGATGCGCTTGGCGAGCTCGGGGTCGCGGCCCTTCGCCTCCTTGGCCCGCTCCGTGCGGGCGGGTGTGAACTCGTCCCGGCGCAGCGCGTACAGCTCGTCGGCTACCGCGTCGAACCCCCGGGACGTCATGCCTCCATCATCGGCTCGCCGGCGACCACCGGCAAACCGTCATTCGGCCTGCTGCTGCTTCGCGATCTCCTCGCGCACCTGGTCCATGTCGACCTCGCGCAGCTTGCCGATCAGCTCCTCCAGGCTCTGCTCGGGCAGCGCGCCCGGCTGGGCGTAGAGCACGACGCCGTCCCGCACCGCCATCAGCGTCGGGATCGACTGGATGCCGAAGGCCTGCGCCAGCTCGGTCTGGTCCTCGGTGTCGACCTTGCCGAACACGATGTCGTCGTGCCGGTCGGCCGCACCCTCGAACACGGGCGCGAACATCCGGCACGGCCCGCACCAGGCCGCCCAGAAGTCGACGAGCACCATGCCGTCGGAGTTGACGACCTCTTCGAAGTTGTCCTTGGTCAGCGTTACCGTCGCCATACGCGGTGCAACACGCCCCGGACGTCACCTATTCCGAGTGGCACCGGCCACCACAAAACCCCGGGAACTTGTGGCGATCGAACACATAGGCAACCCGCTCCGGGCCGCTTACCGTCTGTCGCCATGAGTGGCTATTGGGACGGGCGCGTCGCGCTGGTGACCGGCGCAGGCAGCGGGATCGGGCGCGCCTGCGCGCACGCCCTGGCCGAGGCCGGGGCGAAGGTGCACGTGGTGGACATCAACGCGGACGCGGCCGCGCGCGTCGCCGACGAGACCGGCGGCTGGGCGCACACCGCTGACCTCGCGGACCCCGCCGCCGTCGACACCCTGCCCGCCGACGCCGACATCCTCGTCAACAACGCCGGCTTCCAGCACGTCGCGCCGCTGACCGAGTTCCCGCCGGACGTGTTCACCCGCATGCACCAGGTCATGGTGACCGCGCCGTTCCTGCTGATCCGCCGGGTCCTGCCGCACATGTACGCGCAGGGCTGGGGCCGGATCGTGAACGTCTCCAGCGTGCACGGCCTGCGCGCAAGCGCTTTCAAGTCCGCCTACGTCTCCGCGAAGCACGCGCTCGAAGGACTGTCCAAAGTGGCCGCGCTGGAGGGCGCGCCGCACGGGGTGACCAGCAACTGCGTCAGCCCGGGTTACGTGGACACCCCGCTGGTGCGCGACCAGATCGCCGACCAGGCCGCCGCGCACGGACGCCCCGAAGACGAGATCCTCGGCGAGGTCCTGCTGGGGCGCGCCGCCATCAAGCGGCTGATCGGCCCGGCCGAGGTCGCCGACGCCGTGCGCTGGCTGTGCGGCCCCTCGTCCGGCCACATCACCGGGATTTCCCTGCCCCTCGACGGCGGCTGGACCGCCGCCTGAGTTTCCGCCACGGCACAAAGGAGTGTTGCCCCATGCCCCGCAGCGAGAACCGCTCGATCGCGAAAGTGGTCGGTGCGAGCCTCATCGGCACCACCATCGAGTGGTACGACTTCTTCCTCTACGGATCGGCCGCGGCACTGGTCTTCAACAAGCTCTTCTTCCCCGGCAGCGATCCGCTGACCGGGACCCTGCTCTCGTTCGCCACCTACGCGATCGGCTTCCTCGCCCGGCCGCTCGGCGGCCTGGTGTTCGGCCACTTCGGCGACCGCGTCGGCCGCAAGAAGCTGCTGGTGTTCAGCCTGCTGCTGATGGGCGGCTCGACCTGCGCGATGGGCCTGCTGCCGACCTACGCGGCGGTCGGCGTGGCCGCGCCGCTGCTGCTCACGGCGCTGCGGCTGGTGCAGGGCTTCGCGCTCGGCGGCGAGTGGGGCGGCGCGGTGCTCATCGTGTCCGAGCACGGTGACGACCGCCGCCGCGGGTTCTGGGCCTCCTGGCCGCAGTGCGGCGCGCCGGGCGGGAACCTGCTGGCCACCGCGGTGCTCGCGATCCTCGCCGCGGTGCAGTCGGACGCCGCGTTCACCTCGTGGGGCTGGCGCATCCCGTTCCTGCTCTCCGGCGTGCTGGTGATCATCGGCCTGTGGATCCGGCTCACCGTCACCGAGTCGCCGGTGTTCCTGGCCGCGCAGGAGAAGGCCCGTCAGCGCGGCGAGCAGCACCGCGCCCCGGCGGTGGAGGTCTTCCGCGGCGCGTGGCGCCGGGTGCTCATCACGATCGGCGCCCGCATGGCCGAGAACGTGTCCTACTACGTGCTGACCGCGTTCATCCTGGTCTACGTCACCGGTCCGCTGGGGCTCAGCAAGTCGGCCGGGCTCAACGCGGTGCTCATCGGGTCGGCGATCCACTTCGTGACGATCCCGCTGTGGGGCGCGCTGTCCGACCGGATCGGCCGCCGCCCGGTGTACCTGTTCGGCGCCGTCGCCATGGCAGGCTGGGCGTTCGCGTTCTTCGCGCTGATGGACACCCGCTCGTCCGGGATGATCATCCTCGCCGCGACGATCGGCCTGGTGCTGCACGGCGCGATGTACGGCCCGCAGGCGGCGTTCTTCGCCGAGCAGTTCCCGACGCGCGTCCGCTACACCGGCCTGTCGATCGGCGGGCAGCTGTCCTCGATCGCCGCCGGCGCGCTGGCGCCGATCGTCGCGGTCGCGTTGTTCAAGGAGTTCGGCGGCACGCTGGCGGTTTCGCTGTACGTGGTGGCGATGTGCGTGCTCACCGTGATCGCGGTGACCAGCGCGAAGGAGACCGCGGGCAGCTCGCTGCACGACGAGGAGCCCGCGGCCGCCCCGCAGCCGGCGACGCGATGAGACGATGATCGGCGTGGACGACGACGTGCTCCGGCTGCTCGACCTGCTCGCCGGCGGGGCGAGCAGCGAGCAGCTGGCGCACGCCGGCGCCGCGCACCCCAAGGCCACCGAGCTGGCGCTGCGCATCCACGCCACCCTGACCGCGCACCGCCGCCGCGAGGCCGAGCTGACCGCGTTGTTCGACACGGCCAGCGATTTGGCCCGCCTGCGCGACCCGGACGCCGTGCTGCGGTCGATCGTGCGGCGGGCCCGGACGCTGCTCGGCGCGGACGTCTCCTACCTCAGCCTCAACGACGAAACCGCCGGGCGCACCTACATGCGCGTCACCGACGGGTGCGTGTCGCCCCTGTTCAAGGAAGTCATCCTGGGCATGGGCGAGGGGCTGGGCGGCCTGGTCGCGCAGAGCGCGCGCCCGTACGCGACCCCGGACTACTTCCGGGACGAGCGGTTCCTGCACACCAAACCGATCGACGACGCGGTGCGCGACGAGGGCCTGGCCGGCATCCTCGGCGTCCCGCTGTCACTGGGCGGCACGGTGATCGGCGTGCTCTACGCGTCCGACCGCACGCCCCGCGAGTTCACCCCGGACGAGGTCGCGCTGTTGTCCTCGCTGGCCGACCACGCGGTCATCGCGCTGGACAACGCCCGGCTGCTGGACGAGATCAGCTCGCACTCCGCGGCGATGCACCGCGCCGAGGAGGCGCACGACCGGCTCATGGACCTGGTGCTGCGCGGCGGGGACGTGCCGGAGGTGGCCGCCGCGGTGGCCGACGTCCTGCGCGGCTCGATCGGCCTGTTCGACGCGGCGGGTGAGGAACTGGCGCACGCCGGGATCGCCCCACCCGCGCCGGACCCGGAGGTGGTGGCGCTGTCGCGGAGCACCGGGCGGTCGGTCTCGGGCGACGGGTCGCTGGTGTGCGCCGTGCAGGCGGGGCCGGAGCTGCTCGGCAGCATGGTGCTCGCCGGGCGGGACGCGTTGCTCGACGCCGACCGGCGGCTGTTCGAGCGGGCGGCCGTGGTGACCGCGTTGCTGCTGCTGTTGCGCCGGTCGGTGGCGAAGGCGGAGGACGAGGTCCGCGGCGAGCTGCTGACCGACCTGCTCACCGCGCCGGACCGCAACCCGGGCGCGTTGCTCGCGCGCGCCGAACGGCTGGGCGTTGACCTGGCGGAACCGCACGCGGTTCTGGTCGCGCACGCCGAGTCGGTGTCCCGGGCGCGGCTGGCGGTGGCCGCGGCCCGGCACGCGGCGCTCGCCGGCATCCACGCGGAGGAGGTCGTGCTGCTGGTCCGCGGCGACCCGGACGCGGTGGCCGCGCGGATCGCGGAGGCGCTGACCGCGGCGACGGACACGCCGGTGACGGTCGGCGCGGCCGGCCCGGCGCGTGGCCCGGCGGCGATCGCCGCGGCGCACGCGGAGGCGGTCCGGTGCCTGCGGGCATTGCTGGCGCTGGGCCGGTCCGGCGAGGGCGCGTCCGCGGGCGGGCTCGGGTTCCTCGGAGTGCTGCTCGGCGAGCGCGGCGACCTGACCGGCTTCGTGCGGCGCACGCTCGGACCGGTGCTCGACTACGACGAGCGGCGCGGCACCGACTTGACCGGCACGCTGCACGCGTACTTCGCGGCGGGCGGCAACCTGACGCGGGCGAAGGAGGCGCTGCACGTGCACGTCAACACGGTGGTGCAGCGGCTGGACCGGATAGCGACCCTGCTCGGCGACGACTGGCAGGAGCCGGGGCGGGCGCTGGAGATCCAGCTCGCGCTGCGGGTGCAACGCTTGACGGGGCGGCGGAGCGGGTAGCCGGGGGCCGACGAAGGGAGGCCCGATGAACGTGACCGCGGGTGATCTGAAGGCGCTGCTGGACGCCGGGAACGGCGCGCAGCTGGTCCTGCAGGAGGGCAGCCTCGCGGTGCTGCCTGCTGAGGAGCTGCCCCGCCACGAGGGCGCGATGACGGTCATCGAGCGCGAGACGCTGCGGCAGCGGGTGGGGGAGCAGCCGGAGGACCGTGAGCTGGATGAGCAGGCCGCGATCCTGTCGACCCAGATCGACACGCTCGGCGCCTGACTCGGCCTGACTCGGGCGAGAAATCGTCAGCGCGATCCGGCGGCCACCAGCCTCGCGGTGATCGGTTCGAGCTCGGCGATCAGCTCATCGAGCTCGGCGGGGGAAATGCCACAGCCGGGCGACCGGATCACCCGGCACCGCGCGGCGCAACCCGGCGTACATCACCCGCCCCGCGGTGGGCGCGCTCGTCGCGGCCTTGGTGGTCAGGTCGGCGGCGCGCACCAGGCCCGGGGAGCCGGCCAGCTCGTCGCCGAGGATTCGCCGCAGGAGGCCGCGCTGCCCCGTTCCCGCGCAGCCGCGGACGCTTCGCGATGTGCCGCGCGGCCTCCCCGTGGGCGAAGCCAGATCCGCTCCAGGAGCTCGAACATGCGACGGGCGATGAGCCGGCTCAGCGGGCGTAGCCGGCCAGTTCGGGTTCCGCCGGCACGTGCGGGTACAGCGCGACCTGCGTCGCCACCACTGTGGCCATCTGGGCCTCGTCCACGGCGAGGTGCAGCGGGTCCACGCCGGGCATCAGCAGGCGCGTGCAGACGTCCGCGGGCAGCCGCGCGGGGTCGGCTGGGCCGTCGTGCGTGAGGGCGTCCACCACCAGCGCGAACGCGACCCCGTCGGCGGTGCCGGTGGTCAGGTGGTCGGCCACGTGCGCGGGACACACCTCCTGCAGGCCGACGTTGCTGATCCGCCCCTGCCCGGTGTGCAGCGAGCTGCTGCCGTAGTCGTTCAGGTTGGGCGCGACCACCTCGTCCAGCACCGTGTAGACGTTCGTGTAGTCGATGCCCGCCCAGGTTTCCGCGTCGCTGTTCAGCGCGGTCAGGAACGCCGATCCGGTGCGCTGCTGCCAGAACGCGGGCGCGCAGCCCGGCAGGCAGACGGCCGAAGCGACGACCGTGCCGTGGTTCGACGGCGCCAGCCCGACCACGTCGCCCACCCGCGAACGCGTGTCCGGCCAGTACTTGAGCGCCCAGCGAGGGACCATGCCGCCCTGGCTGTGCCCGACGATGTCCACGTCGCGCCCGGCCGCGGCGCTGACCGCGCGGATCGCGTGCACGACGTACTCGGCGGCGACCTGGATGTCGGCCATCCCGTTGTCCGGCAGGGCGACCGTGCAGAACGGACGGCCCAGCGCGGTCAGGGCGGGCCCGTAGTTCCAGGCGAAGACCTCCGGCGTCAGCGTCGTCCCGGCGATCAGCAGGATCGGGTTGTGCCCGGACCCGCGGACGTCCCCGGAACACACCAGCGCCGCGTCGAGCGCGGACTCGGGGACCCGCAGCGCGGGGCCGTCCGCGGCGGTGGCGGACGCGGGCGCCAGCACCGCGCCCACGAGGACCAGCAGGGCGAGCAGCGATCGCTTCATGACCGTCCTTCCGGCACACTCCGTCGTGTGGACCGAGGGGATCTTGTCACGCCGGCGGACGAGGAAGCGACTTCACGGTGGTGAACGCCTTCGTGATCCGCGCCGCTCAGGTCTTCGACGGCGAACGCACCCACCGCGACCTGCCGGTTCTCGTCCAGGACGGCGCCATCGCGCGGCTCGGCGGCCCGGTGCCGGACTGGCCGGTCGTCGACTCGCCGGGCACGTTGCTGCCCGGCCTGATCGACATGCACACCCACCTCTGCGGCGACGGCGGGTTCGGCGCGCTGGACCGGCTCGCGGACTACTCCGAGGACGAGCTGGACGACGTGATCGAGCGGGCGTTGCGCACGCAGCTGGCCGCCGGGGTCACCAGCGTGCGCGACCTCGGCGATCGCCGGTACGCCACGCTGCGCTGGCGCGGCCGTCCCGGCCTGCCGTCGATCCTCGCCGCGGGGCCGCCGATCACCAGTCCCCGCGGGCACTGCTGGAACATGGGCGGCGAGGCGAGCGGCGCCGACGGCCTGCGCGCGGCCGTCGCCGAGCGGGCCGAGCGTGGCGTGGACGTCGTGAAGGTGATGGCCAGCGGCGGCGGCATGACGCCGGGCACCGACATCATGGCCTGCCAGTTCACCCTCGACGAGCTGCGGCTGATCGTCGAGGAGGCCCACGCGGCCGGGCTGCCGGTGACCGCGCACGCGCACGGCACGCCGTCGGTGGAGCAGGCGGTGGCCGCGGGCGTGGACGGGATCGAGCACTGCAGCTGCTTCACGCCCGAGGGCATCCGGATGAGCGACGAGCTGGCCGCCGCGATCGCCGCGCGCGGGATCACGGTGTGCCCGACGCTCGGGGCGGTCGGCGAGATGACGCCGCCGCCCGCGTTGCGTGAGTTCCTGGAACGGACGGGATCCACGATCCGCGACCGGATCGGCCAAGTCGTGCGGATGGCGGACGCCGGAGTGCGAATCGTCTCCGGCGGCGACTCGGGTATTTCGCCGGGCAAGCCGCACGGCATGCTGGCGACGTCGGTGGAGTGGCTGGTGGACGGCGGAATCCCGGCCGAGGAGGCACTGGCTTCGGCGACGTCGGTGGCGGCGGACGTGGCGGGTCTGGGTCGCAAGGGCCGCATCCGGCCGGGTTTTGACGCGGATCTGCTGTTGGTGGATGGCGATCCGTTGAGGGACATCACGGCGCTGGCGCGTCCGGTGGGGGTGTGGTTGGCGGGTGCGCGGGTGCGGTGACCGCCGCGGCAGGTCGGTCGCACCGGCGCTCCACGCACGCAGCTTCTCCGGGTTGCGCACCGCCCAGATGCGCTGGATCTTCCCGCCTGCGGTCTCGAACGCGTACACCGAAACGGTGACACCGTCCTCCTGCGCGATCAGGCCCGGCTGGCCGTTGACGGTGCGCTCCAGGAGCGTGTGCCCGCGGAACCGGTGCTCGAGGCGGCCCAGCGCGCTCAGAATCCGTTCGGCGCCCTCGACCGGGTGGAGCACCGTGCTCACCAGGCCGCCGCCGTCGCTGATTGCCGTGGCGTCGGGGGCGAGCAGGCCGAGGAGGGCCTCGATGTCACGTGCTTCCCAGGCCCGTTTGAAGTCCCGGACGACCCGACTCGATGACGCCGGCCGAGCGCGTCGCGTTCATCCTGCATGACGTCTTCCGGTATCCGTTCGCCGAAATCGCCGAGATCGTCGGCCGCACCCCGGCGGCGTGCCGCCAGCTGGCCTCGTCGGCGCGCCGCCATGCTGACCGACTCGTCGAGCGTCACCCGGTCGGCCGGGCGCCACTCCGAACTGTCCGGCACCGGCTCGGGAATCCATTCCCCCACATAGGTTTCCCGCCGTGCACGGGCCGAGGACAGCACGTTGAGGCACAGGCGGCCGGCGACCTTCGTCAGCCAGGCGCCGGGTGCGGCGATGGCGGCCTGCTCGTCGCGGGACATGGCGTACCAGCAGGCGTAGGTCTCCTGGACCACGTCCTCGGCCAGCGAACCGAGCAGCCGGTACGCCGGCGCCCTCGCGGCCAACCGCCTGCGCATGCGCGACGACGTGGACGTCACGCTGGTCAACCCCCGTCCGGCGTTCGTCGACCGCGTCCGGCTGCACCAGTTCGTCGCGGGCACCGGAGAGACCACAGTGGACTACGGCACGATGCTCGACGACGGCGTCCACCTGGTCGTCGACACCGCCACGCGCATCGACACCACCGCCCGCGCCGTGCGGCTGGCCTCGGGCCGCGAGCTGGGCTACGACTACCTGGTCTACGCGGTCGGCAGCACCGCGGCGGCGCCCCCGGTGCCCGGGGCGGCCGAATTCGCCGTCCCGATCGCCGAACTGGAGTCCGCGCGGCGGCTGCGTGACGAACTGGCGGCCCTGCCCCCGGAAGCGCCGGTCACGGTGGTCGGCGGCGGGCCGACCGGCATCGAGACCGCCGCCGAGCTGGCCGAACGGGGACGCCGGGTCACCCTGGTGTGCGGCGGGACGCTGGCGCCTTCGTTGAGCGCGGGCGGCCGCCGGTACATCGCCAAGTGGCTGTCCCGGCACGGGGTCGCGGTGGCCGAGACCGTCAAGGTCGCCGAAGTCCGGCCGGACGCGGTCGTCTTCGCCGACGGCACGACGCGGCCGAGCGCGCTGACGATCTGGAGCGCGGGCTTCGCCGCGCCGGAGCTCGCGGCCGCGAGTGGGCTGCGCACCGACGACCTCGGCCGTCTGCTCACCGACGAGACGCTGACCAGCGTCGACGACCACCGGATCGTCGCGGCGGGCGACTCCGCCGCGCCGTCGGGCCAGTCGCTGCGGATGAGCTACCAGGTCGCCGCTCGGTGCGCAGGCCGCCGACACCCTGTTGAGCCGCATCCCCGGCACCGAACCGCCGGTGCTCGACGTGGGTCTGGTCGGGTCGTGCGTCAGCCTCGGCAGGCACGCCGCCGTGCGGCAGTTCGCCCGCAAGGACGACACCGCGCAGAACTTCCACGTCGGCGGCCGCCTCGGCGCGGCCTACAAGGAGCTGACCCGCAAGCCCGGTTCCCTGCGGTGGGTGAAGGGCGGACGGCGGGTCACAGGCCCAGTGACCGCAGCAGCGCCCGCAACTCCGACTCGTACAGCTTCGCCGGGTCGGTGACCTGCGGGCCGAGGTGCCCGTAGACCTCCAGCGAGATCAGGCCGTGCATCCGGCCCCACGTGCGCAGCGACAGGGCCAGCACGGCGGGCGGCAGCCCGGGGAACTCCTCGCGCATGTGCTGGACCAGGGAGGGGCCGAAGTCCTCCCAGGTGAACTCGTCCGGGGCCTGGACCGTCGGCCAGGCCCCGGCGATCAGCTCGGTCAGCAGGGCGCACGCCCGGCGCTCGGCGTCCGCCGCGGCGCCGCCTTCGGGGGCGCGGTAGCCGGGCACCGGATCGCCGTAGATGAGCCGGAAGCCCTCCGGGTTGGCGAGCGACCACGCCCGCAACGCGCGGCCCCACGCCAGGATCCGCCCGGCCGGGTCGTCCGCGGGCACGGCGTCCCGCGCGGCCTCGACGGTGTCGACGAGCGAGGTGTAGACGTCCGAGATCAGCGTGGTGATCAGGTCGTCGCGGGTGGGGTAGTAGCCGTAGATCGCGCCGGCCGTCATGCCCATCTCACGCGCGATCGCCCGCAGCGAGATCGCGTCCGGCCCGCCCTTGGCCATCAGCTCCAGCGCGATCGTCTTGATCTCGCGTGCCGTCTCCGCCCGCAGCCGTTCCCGGCGGCTCGTCGTCCCTTCACCCACCTTGACACTGTACGGCGTTGGTCTACTATTCGCCGTGTTGAAACTACACGCCGTGTAGTGAACGAACGCCGTTGAGGAGACGTGATGGCGAGAGCAGTCCTGTTCGACCGGCTCGGCGGGCCCGAGGTGCTGCGGGTCGAGGACCGGCCGGTGCCCGAGCCCGGCCCCGGCGAGGTCCGGATCCGGGTGGACGCGATCGGGCTCAACCGGGCGGAGGCGCTGTTCCGCGCGGGCACCTACTACGAGCAGCCGGTCCTGCCGGGGTCCCGGATCGGCTACGAGGCGGCCGGGGTGGTCGAAACCGGTGCCGAGGGCTTCCCCGAGGGCACCGAGATCAGCACCCTCGCCTCGTTCTCGATGCGGGACTACGGGGTGTACGGCGACCGGGTCGTGGTGCCGGTGTCGAGCCTGGTCCGCCGCACGGTCGACGAGGTCACCGGCGCGTCGGTCTGGCTGACGCACCAGACCGCCTACGGCGCGCTGGTCGAGCGCGGCGGCCTGCGGCCCGGCGACACCGTGCTGATCACCGCCGCCTCGAGCGGGGTCGGCATCGCCGCGATCCAGATCGCCAACCACCTGGGCGCTGTGCCGATCGCGGTGACCCGCACCGCCGCGAAGCGGGACCAGCTGCTCGCGGCCGGCGCCGCGCACGTCGTCACGCTGGACTCGCAGGACCTGGTCAAGGAGGTCCGCGCGCTGACCGGCGGCGACGGCGCCACGATGACGTTCGACCCGGTCGGCGGCCCCGGCGTGGTGGACCTGGTCGAGGCCACCGCCGTCGGCGGGCTGCTCGTCCTCTACGGCTGGATGGCCGGTGAACCCACCCCGCTGCCGATGAACTGGGACCGCCAGGTCACGCTGTTCGGCTACGGCAACGGCAGCTACGTCGCGCGGAACCCGGAGCGCCGGCGCCGGTCGGAGCACTTCATCAACGCCGGCCTGCGCATCGGCACCCTGCGCCCGGCCGTGGACCGCGTGTTCGACGACCTGGCCGACATCGTCGAGGCGCACGCGCACCTGGAGTCGAACGCCCAGGTGGGCAAGGTCGTGGTTCGCGTTCGTCACTGAGCGAGTGAACCCCCGCCGGCGCGGGTAGCCCTCTCGGCGAAGCGAAGGAGGTCACCGTGTCGACGGACAAGAAGGACGTCATCGCGTTGCTGGAGGACCAGCACCAGGAGATCCGCCGCCTGTTCGGCGTGGTCGAACGCGCGAAGGGGGATGAGCGCAAGGACGCCTTCCGCGACCTCGTGCGGCTGCTGTCGGTCCACGAGACCGCGGAGGAGGAACTGGTCCACCCCGAGGTGCGGCGCCAGGAGGGCGGCGAGCCGATCGTCGAGGCCCGCATCGGCGAGGAGCACCGCGCCAAGGAACTGCTGTCCACATTGGACGACATGGGCCCGGACGCGGAGGGCTTCGACACCCTGCTGATCCAGCTGCGGGACGACGTGCTCGCCCACGCCGAGCACGAGGAGCGGTCGGAGTTCCCGCTGCTGCGCCAGGCCTACGACAGCAAGCGGCTGGAGGCGATGGCCGACACGGTGCGGGCGGCCGAGGCCGTGGCCCCGACGCGCCCGCACCCGGGAACGGAAAGCGCCGCGAAGAACATGCTGCTCGGCCCGCCGGCCGCCTTGATGGACCGAGCCCGCGACGCCATCCGGAGCGTGCTCAAGCGCTGACGCCCCGGAATCCGGCCGCCCGCCGCGAGGCGGGCGGCCGGTTCCGCGTCACAGACCGACCCGCACCACGCTGCCGCTGCCCGGCGCGCCGGGCGGGTTCGGGCACGCGCCGCAGTTCGACACGTACGCCTTGCCGTCACGCAGCGCCAGCCCGCCGGGCATGGTGAGCTGCTGCGTCACGATGTGCTGCGCGCCGTTCTTGCCGACCTGGATCAACGCGCCCGACGGGTCGCCGCTGAGCAGGCCGTTGTGCGCGATTTCCAGCACGTACAGCTTCCCGTGCGCGAAGCCGATGTCGATGATGTTGGTGAAGCCCTGCGCGTACACCTGCGGCGCCTTGCCCGGCACCACCCGGTACACCCGCGCCGCGCCCTTCGGGAACGGGAAGCCGGTCAGCTCGCCGACGTACAGCGCGCCGTCCGGGCCGAGCGCGACCGAGGTCGGCACGGACTGCATCGGGATCTGCGAGCCGTCCGGCGCGGTCGCCATCCTGGTCGGGAACGTGGCGATCGTGTGGATGCGGCCCTTGTCCGGGACCCACAGCAGCGAGTTGCCGCCCGCGTCGACCACGACACGGCCGCCGGGCAGGGCGAGGACCGAGTTGGGGTTGCTGTCCGGCTCGCCACCGTCGGGGTTGGCGGTTGCCTCGTAACCGGCGATGTCCGCGACCGGTTTTCCGTTGCGCAGCAACCACCCCATGAACTGCTGCCCCTTCGGCGGCAGGTTCGTGCGCACCGCGGGGTTCGCCCCCAGGCCGACGGTGACGTACATGTTGCCCTTGCCGAGGAACGAGACGTCCGACGGGCCGATCGCGCCGGAACCGTCGCGCGCGGCGAGCGACGGCACGCCGCTCAGCACGCGTTTCTGCTGCCCGCGGTCGATCCGCGTGACGCCGCCGGATTCGCCGTAGCAAACTTCGCCCTCGGGACCCGCCATGCACGGGCCGGCGCCCCCGCGTCCGGACTCCGCGACGTACAGGGCCCCGTCAGGCGAGAACGACAGCCCGCGCGGGCTGTCCAGGCCGCCGGCCACTGTGGACACCTTGCCGCCGGCCTCCGCGCTCAGCGGAACCAGCGTCACCGCGAGCGCGGTGGCGGCCGTCAGCAGGATTCGGGATGTTTTCATACGCCCGTCCTTTCACGAC
This sequence comes from Amycolatopsis sp. ATCC 39116, assembly GCF_000231075.2. Taxonomy (NCBI): domain Bacteria; kingdom Bacillati; phylum Actinomycetota; class Actinomycetes; order Pseudonocardiales; family Pseudonocardiaceae; genus Amycolatopsis; species Amycolatopsis sp. ATCC 39116. Next base: position 126,811 of record NZ_AFWY03000007.1, read on the forward strand.
GATGTGCCCCCCTTCCGGAGACGGAATCGCGCGGACGAACGTTACGAGGAGATTTCGGTTGAGGGCGCAAGTAAACACGCAGCCGTTGCGTCGGGATTTCCACCAGCTGCCAGGACAGCAGCCCGCACGCGTAGGCCAGCGGCAACGCCAGCGCCATCAGCAGATACGAGTTGCGCACCCCGGCGAACACGATGAGTTGCTGCACCGGCATCGCCCAGATGTACATGCCGTAACTGCCGTAGACCCACTTGTCGTAGCGCGCCAGCCGCCGCGGCCAGTGGTGCGCCCACACGATCGCGCCGTACCCGGCGGCGAACGGCAGCACGATCCGCGCACAGGGCTGCAGGACAGGCACGAAGTTGACCACCAGGTACACGGCCACGCCCGCGTACGCGGCGGCTCGCGACAGCGGAATCGTTCCGTGGTAACGGTGCATCACCATGCCGATGACGAACGCGACACCGAACGCGACCATCGCGCCGACGGGCACGGACAGCAACGACCCGCCGCGGCCCTGGAAGGTGTAGGTGGCGCCGAGGAAACCGTCGAGCACGACGATCCCGGCCAGCAGCGCGAACAACCCGGCCCGGGCGCGGCCGAGCAGACCGGTCAGTCCCGCGACGAGAACCAGCGCGTACCCGGTGGTCTCCATCGGCAGCGTCCACAGAGAGCCATTCGCCGACCACGGGTACGGGTTCTCCGCGAACACGCCGGGAAGCAGGTGCTGCAACGGGTACAGCGCCGCGTTGTGCACCACGTAACCCCAGGTCGCCGTGTCCGTCCAGTACTCGGACGCGTCGAGCACGGTGACCAGTGGACCGATCACGAACGCGGTGAACATGACGACGACGAGCAGCGGCGGCCAGATGCGCAGCACCCGTTTGGCGGCGTACCGCCACCACGACGCGTCGCGCGCCCAGCTGTCGGTGATCTGAAAGCCGCTCATCGCGAAGAAACCCATGAGCGCGAAGTAACCGGGGGACAGGTCCCAGCTCGCCGGCAGGATCGTCAGCCGCTGCGGGTCGACGAGCGGGAACGAGTGCTCGACGACGACCATGCTCGCGCCGATGAGCCGCAGCCACGCGAACCCGGTCTCGGCCTTGGCGTACTTGACGGGGCGGATCTCCTGCGTGCGCTCCGCCGAGTTGTCCACCGGCACCGCTCAGCCCAGCAGTTCGGTCAGCGCGGCGCGCGCGACGTCCGGCCCGAACTGCGCGGCCACCGCGGCCTGCCCCGCCTGGGAGAGCCGGAGCCAGAGCGCGTCGTCGGTCAGCAGCGACACGATTCCGGCGGCGATCTCCTCGGCCTTGTCCCCGGCGAGCACCTCCGCGCCGTGCCGCAACCGCATGCCTTCGAACGCCAGCGTCGTGCCGACCACCGGGACACCCGCCGCCAGGCTCTCGCCGACCTTGCCCTTGACGCCGGCGCCGAACCGCAGCGGCGCGACCGACAACCGGGCCGTCTCGTAGAGCGCGTCGAGGGCGGGCACCCAGCCGCGGAACTTCACGCCGTGACCGTCGAGCGTGCGCAGCTCGTTCGTCGGGTCGTGGCCGACCAGGTCGAGCACCGCGTCCGGCACCTGCCTGCGCACCAGCGGCCAGATCTCCCCGGCCAGCCAGTACGCCGCGTCGCGGTTGGGCGGGTGCTCGAAACTGCCCACGAACAACACGCCGGGCCGCCCGTCCGGGCTCGCCTCCGGCCCCGGGGTGTGCACATTGGACAGCACGCTGACCGGCGCGCCCGGCGCGAGGTCGGCCAGCAGGTCGCGTTCGGCGTCGGACACCACCAGCGTGCGGTCGCAGGCGCGCACCAGCGCCAGCTCCAGCTCGCGGTAGAGCTTCGCGCGCTGGTGCAGCATCGTCGACGTCTCCGGCGCGCCGCCCAGCCGCTCCACCAGCTCGGCTTCCCGGGACAGGCGCACGAAGTGCAGGTCGACGGTGTCGAACACGATCCGCGCCTGTGGCGCGCAGATCCGCAGGCGGTCGGCGAGGTGCCAGGCCACGGTCGGCCGGGACAGCAGCGCCAGCCGGATGTGCTTGCCCGCCTCGTGCAGGAACTGCTCGCGCAGGCCGTTGTCGGTGAGCACGGTGATCCCGGCGCGGTGCAGCTGGTCCAGGTACGCCGGGTCGGCGGGCGGCCCCATCGGGCAGAACACCACGCGGTGACCGAGCGCGACCAGCTCGTCCAGCAGGCACCGCAACCGCACCGATCCGGAGTCGCGGTCCGGGGTGGGCACGGTGACGTCGGCGACCAGCACCAGGTCGCCGTCGCGCTGGGTCCGGCCGGGCACGCGCTGGCGGGCGATCCACAGCGGCATGCCCGGGTCGGCCTGCTCCGCGAGGGCACCGGTCCACTTCTCGGTGAAGACCTCGCGGTTGACCTCCTGGTACCGCTTGACGCCCTGCGTGACGTCGGTGCCGTGCGAGACGCCCTCGTGGTGGACGACGACCGCGTCCGGGACCACGACGACGCGCCTGCCCGCGGCGCGGACCGCGAACGCCAGATCGGTGTCCTCGTAGTAGGCGGGGGAGTAGCGCTCGTCGAACCCGCCCAGCCGCTCCCACAGGTCCCGGCGCACGAGGATCGCCGCGCCCGAGCAGTAGTCGACGTCGCGAACGGCCTGGTAGCGCGGGTCTTCCGGGTTGTCGCCGTGGCCGTAGTTGGCGGCGCTGCCGTCGGCGAACACGATGCCGCCGCACTCCTGCAGCCTGCCGTCCGGGTAGACCAGCTTCGCCCCGGCCAGGCCGATGCTCTCGTCGCCGCGGACGACCTCGGTGAGCGCGTCCAGCCAGCCGGGTCGGACCTCGGTGTCGTTGTTCAGCAGCACCAGCAGTTCACCGCGGGCCTGCGCGGCGCCGAGGTTCACGGCGCGCAGGAACCCCAGGTTCTCCGGGGCACGCACGAGCCGGACACCGGGGCACGCGGCGAGCTGCTCGGCCGAATCGTCCGGCGAGGCGTCGTCGACCACCACGACCTCGAACGGCACGCGCGTGCCGCTGTCCTCGATCGCCTGCAGGCAGCGGCGCGTGTAGCTCCACTGCCCGTGCACCGGGACGATGATGCTGACGAGCGGGTCGTCGCTGGTCGAGACCGCGACCGGGCCTTCGGTGGCGCGGCGCCGCGGCCGGTAGCGCTCGATGACCTTGCGGTACTTCGGGCCGCCGTCGTCGCTGGTGAGCCGTTCGATCTCGGCGCGCAGGGGCGCGGCGGCGCGTTCGGCGGCCGCGCCGAGCAACGTGAGCTGCGGGTCCAGCATCGTCGCCGCGGCGGGCACCTCCACCGGGTTGTCGGAGGCGACGCCGACGAGGTAGGTGTGCGGCGCGCCGGTGCCGACCGACCAGCTGTCCTCGCCCGTGCGGCGCAGCTGCTGCGACAGCACCGGGCCGTGCTCGCGGTCGCTGGTGAGCACCGAGCCGACCGCCACGTTCTGCCGCAGCACCGTCACGTGCCGGAACGACGCGCCGAGCAGCGCGCGGAACTGCGGCTCGGTCAACTCCTTGACGTGGAAGGGGTTTTCGTTGCCGTGCTCGTGCGTGTAGACGAGGACGTCCGGCGTGCTGGTGAAGAAGACGCCGCCGGGCGCGAGGCGGGCGCGCACCAGCGCCATCAGCTCGTCCTGCTCGGCGACGTGCTCGAGCGCTTCGAAACAGGTGATGACGTCGAACTTCCCGGCGTCGGCGAGCAGGTCCGGGTCGGTCATGGAACCGGTGGTGAACCGCAGGTTCGGCTGCCCGCCGTAGCGCGCGCGGGCGTGCTCGACGCTGGCCTCGTCGATGTCGACGCCGATCACCTCGGACGCGTGGGCGGCCAGCAGCGCGCTGCCGTAGCCCTCGCCGCTGGCGAGGTCGAGGACGCGGCGGCCGAAGGCGTAGCGGGCGGCGAGCGCGTAGCGGTGGTAGTGCTCGTAGATCACCTGGATGTCGTCCGTCCAGGGCACGCAGCGCTCGCCCGTCCAGTCGATCCCCCGAGGTCCCACCATGAGCCGGAAGGCTACCGGTACTGGGGCCGCGGGTGATACTGATGCCCGGTAATCTGCGGCGGGGAGGGAATTACTGACGGTGTCCAGTGACGTCCGCCGGCAGCGCCGGGAACTGACCGTCGGGATCGCGATCATCGTGGTGCTGGCGCTGGGTCTCGCCGTGTCCGCGACTGGGTACCTGCTCACCCGCAACGCCGGCCTTGCCGATCCGCCGGACGCGAAGCCGGCGCCCGAGCACAGCGCGCTGGCCCTCGTCGAACCGCCCGGCGCGCCCGGCCCGAGTGGGCCGTTCACCCTCGCCGCGCTGCGCAGCACGGTGTCGCTGCCGCAGCCGATGGTCGACGTGCTGACCACGGCCGGGATGAGCGACGGGGTGCGCAAGACCGCGGTGCGGGCCGGGGTGACGATCGGCCTGTACGCGCTGGCGACGGGCGATCCGCGCGGGGCGGTGCGGGCGTACGGTGCGGGGGTGGAGCTGCAGGGGCTGGCCGCGGACCGGGACCTGTCGCTGGAGGGTGTGATCGTGTACGGCACCCCGGTGGGCGCCCCGCTGGCCCGCTTCGCCGCGGCGTACGTGCTCTACGACCGCGTGGTGGTGGTCGAAACGGCCGGCCACGGCGACGCGGCGCACGACGTGTTCCGGACGACGCTGCAGCGGCAGATCGAGCTGGCCCCGCCGAGCGACCGCTCCTGACGGCGCGCGGCGGTCTGCGCCGCCGGTGAGGACGTCGTGCTGCCTGAGGTTTGCCACGGTGTCGGATCCGCGGCGGCGGAGGCGCCGCAGGGCGGTTCGCGCACCGGCCGGGACCGGGTGCTCGGCGGATGTTCGGCGGTAGCCGGGAGTGCGACCGCGATCCGGTGTGGACGGTCCTACCAGTCCTGCGAATCCCACGCGCCCAGGCGAAGTCCGCTCTCGAACCGGTGCTGCCGCCCCGTCAGCGGATCGGTGAACGCGAGCACCTTCGCCAGCAGCTGCAGCGGACGGCGGAAGTCGCCGGGCGGAACCTCCCGGACCTCCGGGTACAGCGGATCGCCCAGGATCGGGATTCCCAGCGAGTTCAGGTGCACCCGCAGCTGGTGCGTGCGGCCGGTTTCGGGCACCAGCCGGTAGCGGCCCAGCCCGCCGCGGTGCTCGATCAGCTCCACGTGCGTCCGCGCGTTCACCGGCCCCGGCAGCTCCCGCGCGGTCAGCACGCCGCGCTTCTTCACGATCCGGCTCTCCACCACACGCGGCAGCGCCAGCTCCGGCGAGTAGGGCGCGATCGCCTCGTACTCCTTGTGCACCAGGCGATCCCGGAACAGGTTCTGGTACGCGCTGCGGTGCGCCGCGGTCTTGACGAACATCAGCACACCCGCCGTCAAGCGGTCGAGGCGGTGGGCGGGGGAGAGCTCGGGCAGGTCCCGCGTGTGCCGCAGCCGCACCAGCGCGGTCTCCCGGACGTGCCCGCCACGCGGCGTGGTGGCCAGGAAGTGCGGCTTGTCGACCACCAGCAGGACGTCGTCCTCGTGCAGCACGGTCAGCTCGAACGGCACCGGCACCTCGTCGCCGCGGTCCCGGTGGAACCACAGGAAAGTGCTGGGCGTGAACGGCGTCGCGGCGTCGATCGGCCCGTCCACCCCGACGATCGCGCCCTCGGCCAGCATCGAGTCGATCACCGCCGGGTCTAGCTTGGTCAGCTTGCGCACCAGGTAGTCGCGGATGGTGTCCCACGGGCCGTCCGGCGGGGTCCGGATGCGCGCCGCGTTGACCCCGTCACGCGGCGGCAGCGGGGACGGGGGCGGCTTGCGTCTCATCGGTCAGCACTGTAGCGAGGGGCCACCGCGCCCGCCGCGACCACCGCCACCGCCGCGACCAGCGCGAACTCCGCCGAGTAGGCCAGCGCCGCGGCTCCACCGCGTCCACCACCAGGTTGCCCAGCGCCCCGAGGCACAGCCCGTAGCCCGCGCCGACCAGCGCGTTCGCAGCGTACGCGGGCCGTGCCCGCAGGCCAGCAGTGCGAACCGGGCAGGCTCCGCGACCTGTTCGGGCTCGGGCGGGTGCTGCTGGCCTGCCTCGGGCTGTTCGCGGTGGGCACGGTTGCCTGCGCGCCGCCACGCTGCCGGGAGTGACCGGTCCGCCACCCTGCGCCGGTCAACTCGCTGCCCCGAGCAGCCGCCTCCTGGTCTTCCTGGACGTTCGTGCTGGGCCGCGCCCATCGCGAGGTGCACTGCGACCCCGCCACGCCGGAACGCAACGCCGGGATCTTCGAAGCCGCACGGGCGGGCTCGGCAGCGCCTACACTGAAAGCACTGGTACCGCACCTGCGCGCCGCCACCGCCGACGAGATCTTCGACGCGGAGTTCGACATGCTCGTCGGCGCGATCCACGCCGCACGGCGGCAGTAGGCCGCAATCCCCGGGGTTGTCGGTGCCCTCCGTTACCCTGCATACGCGCGGCGCCCTGGTGCCGCACCACCCCAATCGCTACTGGGAGAGAAGATCCTGTGACTGCTTCTGCTGAGCCTCTCTACGGGGCCGACGACCTTACCCACCTGGAAGGCCTGGAAGCGGTCCGGAAGCGCCCCGGCATGTACATCGGGTCGACCGACAGCCGCGGCGTGAACCACCTGTTCACCGAGATCGTCGACAACTCGACGGACGAGGGTGTCGCAGGTCACGCCACGAAGGTGGTCGTCACGTTGCACGCGGACGGCAGCGTCCAGGTCGACGACGACGGCCGCGGCATCCCGACCGGTGTGCACGCCAAGTCCGGTCTGTCCGGCGTCGAGCTGGTGCTCACCCGGCTGCACGCGGGCGGCAAGTTCGGCGGCTCCGGCTACAAGACCTCGGGTGGCCTGCACGGCGTCGGCGCGTCCGCGGTCAACGCGTTGTCGCACCGCTTCGACGTCACCGTCCGCAACGGCGGCAAGGTGCACGAGATGTCCTTCGCGCACGGCACGCCGGGCGTGTTCGACGGCCCCGGCCCGAAGGCGAAGTTCACGCCGCAGCCCGGGCTGCGCGTCCGGGGCAAGATGAAGCGCGGCGAGCGCACCGGCACGTCCATCCGCTACTGGCACGACTCGCGGTACTTCGAGAAGGGCGCGGAGCTCGACGTCGAGCAGGTGCGCACCAAGCTGCGCAACACCGCGTTCCTCGTGCCGGGCGTCACGTACGTGCTGCGCACCGCCACCGAGGGGTCGATCAGCGAGGAGACCTTCCACTTCCCCAACGGCCTCGCGGACATGGTGGAGTACCTCGCGCCGTCGGACGAGAAGCCGGTGTCCGGCACGCTGATCATCCGCGGCGAGGGCTCGTACAAGGAGAACGCGGCCGACGCCAACGGGGTCATGCGGTCCAATGTGGAGCGTCACGCCGAGGTCGAGATCGCGCTGCGCTGGGGCACCGGGTACGAGCGCACGGTCGAGTGCTTCACCAACACCATCCGCAACGTGCACGGCGGCACCCACCGCCGCGGCTTCGACCGCGGGGCGACGAAGGCGTTGCAGGAAGCCATTTCCCGCACCCGCGGCCTGCTGAAGGCCAAGGAGGACCTGCCGACGCTCGACGACGTGCTCGAGGGCATGACGGCGGTCGTCCACGTGCGCATCCCGGAGCCGCAGTTCACCTCGCAGACCAAGGACGAGCTGTCCACCTCCGGCATCACCCGCGTGGTGCAGGGCATCGTGGAGCGGCACCTCAAGGAGTGGACGGAGAACCGCAAGACCAAGGCCGAGGCCAAGGTCGTGCTGCAGAAGATCGTGGACGCCGCACGCGTGCGGCTGACGCAGAAGCAGCAGAAGGACGCGGCGCGCCGCAAGACCGCGCTGGAGGGCGCGGCGATGCCGCCGAAGCTCGTCGACTGCCGCACCACCGGCATCTCGCGCAGCGAGCTGTTCCTCGTCGAGGGCGACAGCGCGCTCGGGTCGGCCCGCATGGCGCGGGTGTCGGAGTACCAGGCGCTGCTGCCGTTGCGCGGCAAGATCCTGAACGTGCAGAAGGCCTCGCTCGGCGACACGCTGAAGAACGCGGAGATCGCCTCGATCGTGCAGGTGCTCGGCGCGGGCACCGGCCGCACCTTCGACCTGTCCGCGATGCGCTACGGCCGCGTCATCCTGATGGCCGACGCCGACGTCGACGGCTCGCACATCCGGACGCTGCTGATCACCCTGTTCGCGAAGTACATGCGGCCGGTGATCGAGGACGGCAGGCTGTTCGCCGCGATGCCGCCGCTGCACAAGATCGTCACGAAGGGCCGCAACCCCGAGACCATCTTCACCTTCACGCAGCGCGAGATGGAGCAGAAGGTCGCCGAGCTGGAGGCCGCAGGCAAGCAGATCGTCAAGCCGGTCCCGCGGTTCAAGGGTCTCGGCGAGATGGACGCCGACGAGCTGTGGGAGACCACGATGAACCCGGCGACCCGCTCGGTCCGCCGCATCACGCTGGACGACGCCGAGGCCGCGGAGGCCGCGCTGGAGCTGCTGATGGGGGAGAAGGTCGAACCCCGGCGCAACTGGCTCGTCGAATCCGCCGCACGCGTGGACCGCGAAGCGATCGACGTCTGAGTTCCCCTAGGAGACAACAGCAATGGCACGCCGATCCAAGACAGCCGTCACCCGGGTCGATCCGGCAGCGTTCGACCAGGCCGGCGCGCAGGTCTTCGAGAACCCGGTCAAGACCGAGATCGAGGACTCCTACCTGGAGTACGCCTACTCGGTCATCCACTCCCGCGCGCTGCCCGACGCGCGCGACGGCCTCAAGCCGGTGCACCGCCGGATCCTGTTCTCGATGAACGAGGCCGGCTACCGGCCCAACCACGCGTACGTGAAGTCCTCGCGCGTGGTCGGCGACGTGATGGGCCGCTACCACCCGCACGGTGACACGGCGATCTACGACGCGATGGTCCGCCTGGCGCAGGACTTCTCGATGAACGCGCCGCTCATCGACGGCCACGGCAACTTCGGCAGCCCGGACGACGGCCCGGCCGCGTCCCGGTACACCGAGGCGCGCATGTCGCCGGAGGCGATGCTGCTCGTCGGCGAGCTGGGCGAGGAGACCGTCGACTTCCGGCCGAACTACGACGGTTCCCTCATGGAGCCGTCGGTGCTGCCCGCCGCGTACCCGAACCTGCTGGTCAACGGCACGTCCGGCATCGCGGTCGGCATGGCGACCAACATGATCCCGCACAACATGGGCGAGGTCATCGCGGCCGCGAGGTGGCTGATCAACCACCCCGGCGCCACCCTGGACAAGCTGATGGAGTTCGTGCCGGGCCCCGACCTGCCGACCGGCGGGATGCTGCTGGGCCTGGACGAGGTGCGCAAGGCGTACGAGACCGGCCGCGGCGTGGTCCGGATGCGGGCGAAGGTCGAGATCGGCCCGCTGCCCGGCAGCCGCGGCCGCCAGGCGATCACGGTCACCGAGCTGCCCTACGGCGTCGGGCCGGAGAAGGTGATCGAGAAAATCACCGAGGAGGTCAACAAGTCCAAGCGGCTGACCGGGATCGCCGACGTCAAGGACCTCACCGACCGCGAGAACGGCACGCGCCTGGTCATCGAGTGCAAGGTGGGGGTCAACCCGAACCCGCTGCTGGCCGACCTCTACCGGCTCACGCCGCTGGAGCAGTCGTTCGGCATCAACAACCTGGTGCTGGTCGACGGCCAGCCGCAGACGCTGGGTCTCAAGCAGCTGCTCGAGGTGTTCCTTGAGCACCGCTACGACGTGGTCACGCGGCGCACGAAGTACCGGCGCCGCAAGCGCGAGGAGCGGCTGCACCTGGTCGAGGGCCTGCTGATCGCGCTGCTGGACATCGACAAGGTGATCCGGCTGATCCGCAACAGCGACGACGCCGCGCAGGCCAAGGACGGCCTGATGAAGCGGTTCAAGCTGTCCGAGATCCAGGCCACCTACATCCTGGACACGCCGCTGCGCCGGCTCACCAAGTACGACAAGCTCGAACTCGAGGACGAGCAGGAGAAGCTGCGCGCCGAGATCGCCGAGCTGACCAAGATCCTCGACGACGACCGCGAGCTGAAGAAGGTCGTCTCCAACGAGCTGGCCAAGATCGCCAAGGACTTCAAGACCGAGCGGCGCACGGCGCTGATCGACGGCGACCTCAAGGAGGTGCTGGCCGCGTCGAAGCCGGCCGGGCCGCTGGAGGTCGCCGACGACCCGTGCCAGGTGATCCTGTCCGCCACCGGCCTGGTCGCCCGCACGGCGGCCGAGTCGGAGGAGGCGCCGGAGGGCCGCCGCCGCAACGGCCGGGTGAAGCACGACGCGGTGGCGGCGATGGTGCACTCGACCGCGCGCGGCCAGGTGCTGCTGGTGACCAGCCGCGGGCGGGCGTTCAAGACGGACGTGCTGCCGCTGCCCGTGCTGCCGGAGCAGTCCGGGACGGTGTCGCTGCGTGGCGGGATGGCCGCGCGGGAGCTGGTGCCGCTGGACAAGGGCGAGAAGGTCATCGGCATCGCGCCGCTGGGCGAGCAGGCGGCCGGGTCGCCCGGTCTCGCGCTGGGCACCCGGCAGGGCGTGGTGAAGGTGGTGGCGCCGGACTGGCCGGTGCGGTCCGACGAGTTCGAGATCATCGGTTTGAAGGACGGTGACGAGGTCGTCGGCGCGGCGTGGCTGGCCGATGGTGAGGAGACGTTCGCGTTCGTCACGTCGGACGCCTCGCTGCTGCGGTTCCCGGCTTCGCTGGTGCGGCCGCAGGGCCTCAAGGGCGGCGGCATGGCGGGCATCAAGCTCGCCGCGGACGCCGAGGTGGTGTTCTTCGGGGCGATCCGCACGGACGACGCAGAGCACGGCGAGCCGATGGTGGTGACGGCCACGGGGGCGAGCGTAAAGATGACGCCCTTCGCCGAGTACCCGGCGAAGGGCCGCGCGACCGGCGGGGTGCGAGCGCAGCGCTTCCTGAAGGGGGAGACGCGCCTGACGGTCGGCTGGGTGGGCCCCCGGCCCGCCGGAGCGTCGAAGAACGGCGACCCGGTGGAGCTCCCGGAGCCCACCGTCCGCCGCGACGCCTCGGGAGCCCCCCACCCCGGCCCGGACGTCATCGGACACCTCATCGAACGAGGGTGATTCCGGTGCGGGGCCCGCGCTTCCGGGTGCGGGGTCCGCATGGTCGGGCGGCGGGGCCGGGCCGCGGGGCCGGGCCGCAAGGCCGGGGCGCAAGGCCGGGGCGCGGGGTCGGGCCGCAACACTGGGCCAACACCGGCCCGGCTGCGAGGCCGGGCCGCAACGCCAGGTAGCAGGACTGGGCCGCAACACTCGGCCGTAAGGCCGGGCCGCAACACTGGGCGCATCGTCGGCCGCAAGGCCGAGCCGCAACACCAGCACCGGGCCGGCAGACCGGCCCACAACACGAGGCCCGCAGCGCCAGACCGCAGGACCGGCCCGCGGCAGCCGCAACCTCGGCCCGCCAACGCGGGCCCACAACACCGCCCGGCAACACCGAGCCCATGGCGCGGGCGCGCCCCGCGCCACCCGAACGAGTGATTTTGTGGAGGCAGCCGGCCGATGACGGAAGATCGTTCGGTCCTCACCCGCCCGGCGCCGGAGCCGGACGGGCAGCTCCGCTACGGCCCGGAGCCCGACCACGTCGCCGACCACTGGCAGGGCCGCCCGGACGCGCCCTTGATCGTCGTCGTCCACGGGGGCTTCTGGCGGCCCGCCTACGACCGGCTGCACACCCGGCCGATGGCGTCGGCCCTGGCACGGACGGGCGCGAACGTCCTCTCGATCGAGTACCGCCGCGTCCCCGGCGAGCCCCGCCTCGCCGCCGCCGACGTCGCCGCCGCGCTGCGTGACCTGCCGGTGAAACTCGCCGGGCAGTTCGAGGGCCGGGTGGTCCTGACCGGGCATTCCGCGGGCGGCCACCTCGCCCTGCTGGCCGCGGCGACCGCGCCCCCACCAGGCCTCACCGCCACCGTCGCGCTGGCGCCGGTCGCCGACCTCGCCCTGGCCACGCGGCTCGGCCTCGGCGACGGCGCCGTCCGCGCGTTCCTCGGCGACGTCCCGCCGGACGGACTCGACCCGGCGCGGTTGTCGTCGCCGGCCGGGCTCGTCGTGCTCGTGCACGGCGACGCGGACGAGGTGGTTCCCCCGGAGCTCTCCCGCGCCTACCGGGAGGTCAACCCCGGTGCGCGTCTGATCGTCCTCCCCAATGCGGGCCATTTCGCGTTGATCGACCCGGACAGCACCGCCTGGCCTGCGGTATCGTCGACCCTGCTCGCCCCGGCAACTCAGGCGGAACCGTGGCGGGAATGACCCGAATCCTCGGAAACCACAGGTTTCTACGACCTGGGCAGGGGCTAGTCTCGCATCATGTCCACATCGGCCAGCGCGCGACTGGAAGCTGAACACAAGCTCCAGCGCATCGGTCTCGTCAGCGACAGCGCGCTCGCCCACCTCACCACCGAGGACCTGCTTCCCGAGCTCCTGGACCGCGTCCGCCAGGTCCTGCATTCCGACACCGCCGCTGTCCTGCTGCTCGAACCGGGCGGTCGGGAGCTGGTGGCGGTCGCCGCGCGCGGCATCGAGACCGAGGTGGCGCAGGGCGTCCGCGTGCCGGTCGGCAAGGGCTTCGCCGGGCAGGTCGTCGCCCGCCGCGAGCCGGTGCAGCTGCAGCGGGTCGACTCGACGACGGTGGTCAACCGGCTGCTCTGGGAGAAGGGCCTGCAGACCCTGCTGGGCGTCCCGTTGCTGGTCGGCGGCGAGGCCCTGGGCGTGCTGCACGTCGGGTCGCTCTCGCCGCGGGAGTTCACGCCGGAGGACGTCGAGCTGCTCCAGCTGGCCGCCGACCGGATAGCGCTCGCCGCCCACGCCCAGCGCTCCAAGGCCGAGCGCGCGGCGGCCGCCGAGCTGCAGCGCAGCCTCCTGCCGACCCAGCTGCCGGTCGTGCCCGGTCTCGAACTCGCCGCGCGGTACGTGCCCGGTGACGAGGGCGCCATCGCCGGCGACTGGTACGACGTGTTCCTCCTGCCCAACGGCTGGCTCGGCGTGGTGATCGGCGACGTGGTCGGGCACGGCCTGCCCGCGGCGATCGTCATGGGCCGGATGCGCAGTGCGTTGCGGGCCTTCGCGCTGGAGGGCGGCGACCCCGCCGAAGTGCTCGCCAACCTTGACCGCAAGATGCAGCACTTCGAGCCGGGGATGATGGCCACCGTGCTGTACGCGCTGATCGAGCCGAACTTCGAGCGCCTGCACGTGTCCTCGGCCGGGCACCTGGTGCCCGTGCAGGGCCGCGAGGGCGAACGGGCCAGGCTGCTCGACGTCGCCGTCGACCCGCCGATCGGCGCCCTGCGAGACGTGCGCCGCCGTGTCACGGTGACGGAGATGCCGCCGGGCTCGGTGGTCTGCTTCTACACCGACGGCCTGGTCGAGCGGCGTGGCGTCGCCCTCGACGACGGGCTCGACCGCCTGCGCGCCGCCGTGCACCCGGGTCAGGCCCAGACCGTCTGCGCCGACGTGATGGCCGAGCTGATCGGCGAGGACACCCCGGACGACGATGTGGCGCTGCTGACCGTGCGCCGCCAGAACGGCGCGGACGTCGGCCCGCTGGAGATGACCGTGCCGGCGGTGCCGGAGTCGTTGAAGGAGGTCCGGTCCGCGATGCGGCGGTGGCTGACCGTCGTCGGCGCGAGCGCGGACGCCACGGCCGACCTGCTGGTCGCGGTCGGCGAGGCCACCTCGAACGCCGTGGAGCACGCCTACGGGCCCGCCGGCGGCGTGATCAAGGTGCGGATTGAACTGCGGGGGCAGGACGTGATCGCGACCGTGTGTGACGAGGGCCGCTGGCGACCGCCGCGTGGCGAGAACCGTGGCCGGGGAACGCTGCTGATGCACCGCTGCGGGGACGAGGTCCGCATCGACCACCACGCGCACGGGACGGAAGTCATGATCCGCCGCACGATCGGGATCGCGGAATGACGTCGGCCACCGTCGACGCCGAAAACGACGGCGGTCACGTCCTGCTGCGGGTCAGCGGCGAGATCGACCTCGCGAACGCGTCCACCGTCCAGGACCAGATCTTCACCGCGATCGACAACGACGCCATGCGCGTCTCGATCGACCTCACGGACGTAACCTATTTGGACAGTTCGGGCCTGCGTGTGCTGTTCACCCTCGCCGGGCGGCTCAAGGTGCTGCAGATGGAGCTGGACCTGGTCGTCGCGCCCGTGTCACCCGTGCGGCGGGTGCTGGAGATGTCCGGGTTCGAACCGCTCGCCGCGGTGCGTGAGGGTTGATTTCCGCGGGTAGCCCCGGCACATGGTGAGCGTCGGATACTTCCTGTCCAGCGAAGAGCACGGGCCTCGCGAGCTGGTGGAACAGGCGAAGAAGGCGGAACAGGCCGGGTTCGAGCGGTTGTGGATCTCCGACCACTTCCACCCGTGGACCGGTGAGCAGGGCAACAGCCCGTTCGTGTGGTCGGTGATCGGCGCGCTGTCCCAGGCGGTCTCGTTGCCGATCACGACGGCGGTGACCTGCCCGACGGTGCGCATCCACCCGGCGATCATCGCGCAGGCCGCGGCGACGGCGGCCGTGCAGTGCGAGGGCCGGTTCGTGCTCGGGGTCGGCTCGGGTGAGGCGCTCAACGAGCACATCTTCGGCGATCCGTGGCCGCCGGGCTCGCGGCGGCTGGAGATGCTGGAGGAGGCCGTCGAGGTGATCCGCAAGCTGCACACCGGCGAGCAGGTCACCCACTACGGCAAGCACTACACGGTCGAGCAGGCGCGCATCTACACGCTGCCGGAGCAGCCGGTGCCGATCTACGTGTCGGCGTTCGGGCCGAAGACGGCGCGCCGGATCGCGAAGATCGCGGACGGTTTCGCCACGGTGATGCCCGACGGCGAGCTCGTCCACTCCTACCGCGAAGCCGGCGGGCGGGGGCCGATCCAGGGCGGGTTCAAGGTGTGCTGGGCCGATTCGGCGGAGGAGGCGCGGGAGACCGCGCACCGGCTGTGGGCGAGCGACCTGCTGCCCGGCAGCCTCGGCCGGATCCTGCCGACGCCGCGGGACTTCGAACAGGCCGTGCCGGTGGTGACCGAGGAGCAGGTCGCGGGCCAGATCCCGTGCGGCCCGGACGCCGACGCGCACGCGCAGGCGGTGCGCCAGTTCGCCGACGCCGGGTTCGACGAGGTGTACGTGTCGCAGATCGGCCCGGAGCAGGACAAGTTCTTCGACGCCTGGTCGTCGAAGGTGCTGCCTCAGCTCAAGGGCTGAGGGGCGGGCGGACCGCCGGGCGTCCTGCCGACCCCGGCGGTCTGCTGACGCCCGGGTCCCTCAGCTGGGCGTGGGCGAGGAACAACCCCGGCACGGTGATGTTGCCAAACCCCGGGCGCGCACGCGCGATGAGCGCCGCGGTGAAGAACAATGCCGGCCCCGCCGCCGCGGCGATCCCGATCCACCGCACCCCGAGCAGTGCGCACGTGGGCGACCAGTGCCCCGGTGAAGAACACACCAGCCGGAGGTCGCGGCGAGTCTGATCCAGCGCAGTCCGATCAGCGGCCCGGGGCATCGGCGGCTTTCAGTGCGGGCCGGCCCGACCCCACCGCTGCGGCTCACGGGCTGAGCGCGAGGCTCGTCGCGGCGAGGGTCAGGAACAGTCCCGGCACCGCGATGTTGCCGAACACCCTGGCACGCACATGCGCGACCAGCGCGCCCGTGAAGAACAACACCAGCCCGGCCGCCGCGGCGATCCCTATCCACCGCACCCCCAGCAGCCCGATCAGCAGCCCCGCGGCGCCGGCGGCCTTCAGCGCCCCCAGCAGCGGCAGCCACGACTCCGGCACGTCCACCGCCGCGGAGTTCGCCAGCACGAACCGCGCTCTGGCGAAGTCCGCGATCGCGATCGCGGCGTTCAGCACGATCGTCAGCACAGTCACCGTCACGTACATGACCACCAGGTTCGGCGCGGCGGCGGCAGCGCGTCCAATACCTGCTCTCATAACCTGAAGGCATGGACGTGGACACGCGCCTGCTCCGCTACTTCGCCGCCGTCGCCGAGGAGGGGCACCTCACGCGCGCGGCGGAGCGGCTCTTCGTGTCCCAGCCCGCGCTCACCAAGCAGATCAAACAGCTCGAAGCGCAGCTCGGCACGACGCTGTTCACCCGCTCCCGCCACGGGATGGCCCTCACCGACGCCGGCCGGGTGCTGGCGGATCGGGTGCCCGCCCTGCTCGACGGGTGGGACCGCGCCTGCCGCGAGACCCGCGCGGCCGGCAAGCGCGTGCTGCGCGTCGGCTTCCTGGCCAGCGCCGCCAACGAGGCGACGCCGGCCATCATCGCCGCGTTCGGCCGCCGCCGTCCGGGGTGGCGGGTCGACATGCGGCAGGCCGCCTGGTCGGACCCGACCGCCGGGCTCGCCGCGGCCGACGTCGACGTCGCGCTGCTGCGCCTCCCGTTCCCCGGCCAGGACGAACTCCGCGTGCGGGAGCTGCTCAGCGAACCCCGCTGGGTCGCGCTGCCCGCCTCCCACCCGCTCGCCCGCCGCGACGAGATCGACTTTCGCGAGCTGTGGGACGAGCCGTACGTCGCCGCCCCGGCCGAGACCGGCTGGTGGCGCGACCACTGGCTCGGCGCGGACGAACGCGAGGGCGAGCCGCGCATCGGCGCGGTGACCGACCAGCCGGACGAGTGGCTGAGCGCGATCGCCAACGGCTACGGCATCGCACTCGCCCCCGAGTCGGCCGCCCGCTTCTACGCCCGGCCGGGCATCGTCTACCGCCCGGTGCGCGGCCTCAGCCCCACCCGCGTCGGCATCGCCTGGCACCCGGCCGACGACGACAACCCGGTCGTCGCCGACTTCGTCGCCTGCTGCCTCGACGCGACCTAGTGCGAATCGCGCGGGACCGAGTGGCCCCGGGATCCGCGCAGGAAGTCGAAGTCCGCGCCCTGGTCGGCCTGCAGCACGTGCTCCGTGTACAGCCACGTGTACCCGCTGGTGTAGGGCGATTCCGGCGCCTGCCAGGACGCCCGCCGCGCGGCCAGCTCCTCGTCGGACACCTCGACGTTCAGCGTCCGCGCCGCCACGTCCAGCGTGATCAGGTCGCCGGTGCGCACCAGCGCGAGCGGCCCGCCCGCCGCGGACTCCGGTGTCACGTGCAGCACGACCGTGCCGTACCCGGTGCCGCTCATCCGCCCGTCGCAGATCCGGATCATGTCCGTCACGCCCGCCTTCAGCAGCTTGGCGGGCAGCGCGACGTTCGAGACCTCCGGCATGCCCGGGTAGCCCTTCGGCCCGGCGCCGCGGATCACCAGGATGCTCGTCTCGTCCACGTCGAGGTCAGGGTCGTCGGCGACGGCGTGGTAGTCCTCGACCGTGTCGAACACCAGTGCCCGCCCCTGGTGCTTGAGCAGGTGCGGGGACGCGGCCGACTGCTTGATCACCGCGCCACCCGGACACAGGTTGCCGCGCAGCACCGCGGTGCCGTTGCCGGCCGGCTGGAACGGCTCCTCGACGGTCGTGATCACGTCCGTGTTGAAGTTCTCCGCCCCGGCCACGTTCTCGCCGACCGGCTTGCCGGTCACCGAAACGCTGCCGGTGTGCAGCAGACCGGCTTCGGCGAGCTGCCGCATCACCACCGGCAGGCCGCCGGCGTAGCAGAAGTCCTCCATCAGGTACTTCCCCGACGGCATCAGGTTCACCAGCGTCGGGACCTCGCGGATGAGCGTGTCGAAGTCGTCGAGCGTGAGGTCGACCTCGGCGCGCCCGGCGATCGCGAGCAGGTGGATGATCGCGTTCGTCGACCCGCCGATCGCGGCGTTGACCCGGATCGCGTTCTCGAACGCCTCGCGCGTGAGGATGTGCGACGGGCGCAGGTCCTCCTCGACCATCTCCACGATCCGCTGCCCGGCGGCCTGCCCGATCTCGAACCGCCGCGCGTCGACCGCGGGCCAGGTCGCCGAGCCGGGCAGCTGCATGCCCAGCGCCTCGGCCATGCACGCCATCGTCGACGCGGTGCCCATCGTCATGCAGTGCCCGTTCGAGCGCGCCATGCAGCCCTCGGCGAAGAAGCACTCCTCCTGGGTCATGCGCCCGGCCTTGAGCTCCTCCTCGAACTTCCAGACGTGCGTGCCGGAGCCGACGTCCGTGCCGCGGTACTTGCCGTTGAGCATCGGGCCGCCGGTGACCATCACGGCGGGCAGGTCGACGCTCGCGGCGGCCATCAGCATCGCGGGGGTCGTCTTGTCGCAGCCGGAGAGCAGCACCACGCCGTCGAGCGGGTTGGCGCGGATCAGCTCCTCGACCTCCATCGCCATCAGGTTGCGGTAGAGCATCGCGGTCGGGCGCATCAGCGTCTCGCCGGTGGCCATCGTCGGGAACTCCAGCGGGAACCCGCCCGCCTGCCACACCCCGCGCTTGACCGCCTCCGCCACGCGGGTCAGGTGCGCGTTGCACGGCGCCAGTTCCGACGCGCTGGTCGCGATGCCGATGACCGGCCTGCCGTCGAACACCTCGGCCCCGAAGCCCTGGTTGCGCATCCAGGACCGGTAGATCATCCCCGCGCGGCCGGTCGCCCCGAACCACGCCGCGCTGCGCCTCTGCCCCGTCACGAGCCTGTTCCTCTCCGTCGAGTACGTGCGCTCCGAACGTTAAATCATTCGATGATTCAAGTCCAGTGGCGTCGGAAGTCACAGTGGTTCCGCTGGCCAGAAAGTTGTACAGTCAAAACTGTTATAGAAGTACAACGTTTGGGGTGCGTGTGCCGGAACTGTCCCAGCGACGTCGGCTCCTGGTGCTGGCGATCTGCTGCCTGAGCCTGTTCGTCGTCTCGATGGACACCACGATCGTCAACCTCGCGCTGCCGTCCATCGAGCGCGACTTCTCCGCCGGCGTGTCGAGTCTGCAGTGGACGATCGACGCCTACACGCTCGTGCTGGCCAGCCTGCTGATGCTGTCCGGCTCGACCGCCGACCGGATCGGGCGGCGGCGCACGTTCCAGGCCGGGCTGGTGCTGTTCACGCTCGGCTCTCTGCTGTGCAGCGTCGCGCCGAACATCGGGCTGCTCATCGCCTTCCGGATGGTGCAGGCGGTCGGCGGCAGCATGCTGAACCCGGTCGCGATGTCGATCATCACCAACACCTTCACCGACGCGCGGGAACGGGCGCGCGCGATCGGGATCTGGGGCGCGGTCGTCGGGCTGAGCATGGCGCTGGGCCCGGTGGTCGGCGGCCTGCTGGTGGACGCCGTCGGGTGGCGGTCGATCTTCTGGATCAACATCCCGGTCGGGGTCGCCGCGCTCGTGCTGACCGCGTTGTTCGTGCCGGAGTCGAAGGCGCCACGGGCGCGGCGGCTGGACCCGGTCGGGCAGCTGCTGGTCGTGGTGGCGCTGGCGAGCTTGACGTACGGGATCATCGAAGCGCCGCACCACGGCTGGCTGTCCGGGCTGACCGTGGCGTGCTTCGTGGTGGCGGTCGCCGCCGCGGCCGGGCTCGTCGTCTACGAGCGGCGGCGGGCGGAGCCGTTGCTGGACCCGCGGTTCTTCGCGAGCGCGCCGTTCTCCGGGGCGACGGTGATCGCGGTGTGCGGGTTCGCCGGGCTGAGCGGGTTCCTGTTCCTCAACGCGCTGTACCTGCAGAGCGTCCGCGGGTTCACGCCGCTGCACGCCGGGTTGCTGACGCTGCCCAGCGCGCTGGCGATCTTCGCGCTCGCGCCGCTGTCCGGGCGGCTGGTCGCCGCGCGCGGCTCGCGGATCCCGCTGGTGGCCGGGGGACTGGGGCTCGCGGTGAGCGGCGTGCTGCTGACCCGGCTGGGCGCGGAGACCGGGATCGGGTGGCTGGTGGTGGCCTACGTCGTGTTCGGCGCCGGGTTCGGGATGCTCAACCCGCCGATCACCAACACCGCGGTGTCCGGCATGCCGCGCGCGCAGGCCGGGGTGGCGGCGGCGGTCGCGTCGACGAGCAGGCAGGTCGGGGCGTCACTCGGGGTCGCGGTGCTCGGCGCGGTGGTCACGACGCACATCTCCGGCGCGTTCACGACGGGCTTTCCCGCGGCGAGCCACATCGCGTGGTGGATCATGGCGGGATGCGGCGTGGTGGTGATGGCACTGGGCGTGCTGACGACGTCCCCGTGGGCGATGGGGACGGCCCGGCGGGCGACGGTGCTGTTCGACGAGCCGGCCGGGGCGCGGACGTGACCGCCGCGGAGCGGGTCTGGGAACGGATGCAGGACCTGGTGCTGCACCGGCACGACCGGCGCAGGCTGGTCGCCGACACGCTCGGGCTGAGCTTCTTCAAGGCCAAGGCCCTGCGGCGGCTCGTGCCCGGCCCGCTGACCCTGGGTGAGCTCGCCGAGCTCCTGGACACCGACCGTCCCTACACGACGGTCGTGGTGGACGACCTGGAGCAGCGCGGGCTGGTGTCGCGGACGGTGCACCCGGAGGACCGCCGCCGCAAGCTGGTGACGGTGACGCCCGCGGGCGCCGAGATGGCGGCCGCGGCGAACCGCATCCTGAGCGAGCCGCCCCCGTTCTTCGCCGCGCTCGACGCCGACGAACTGACGCAGCTGGACCGCCTGCTGGCCAAACTCGACCCGGACGGCTGACCGGTCCCGCTCAGTCGGCCAGGGTGATGGCCCGGGAGGCCAGGTGCAGCGCCAGCCGGTCGTCCGGGCGGGACAGGTCCACCCCCAGCAGCTGTTCGATCCGGGCGACGCGCGCGGTGACCGTGTTGCGGTGCACGCCGAGCACCGCCGCGGTTTCCGCGATCGAGGACTCCGCGTCCAGGTACACCGCCAGCGTGCGCACCAGGTCACCGGGCGCGTTGCGCAACGGGGCGACCAGTGCGCGGGCCGCCGGCTCGAAGGTGTCCGTCCGCGTCCACTCCAGGAGCAGTTGCGCCATGCCCAGCTGGTCGACGTGCAGGAAGTGCCCCGACTCCGGCCGGGTCGCGGCCAGGCGCGCGGCGTCGGTGGCCTCGGCGATCGTCGCGGCCAGGCCGTCCGGCCGCGGGTGCGGGCGGCCGACCCCGAGGTGCGCGCCGAGCGTCCGCCGCAGCGCCTTGTGCGCCGCCCGCAGGCCGGCGGCCAGCGTGCGGACGCGCTCGGCCGTCGGTTCCTGGTCGAACGTCACCCACCCGGTCCAGCCGTCGCCGTGCTCGACCACCACCGCGGCGATCTGCTCGGCCCGCAGCGCGCGCACCACCTCGGTCGTCCGCGCCACGGTGTCCACACTGGACGCGACGCCGATGCGCAGCCCGACGTGCCAGCCGCCCAGCCGCCACCCGGCGTCGGCCGCCCGGCGGCGCAGGTCCGCGCCCGGCTCGGCGTCCAGCCGCAGCAGGTCGCCGAGCAGCGCGGTGCGCGACCGGGCGTCCCGTTCCAGCTCCAGCCGGTTCGCCAGCAGCCACCGCTGCACCGCGCCGGCCGCGACCGCCAGCGCCGGCGGCACCACGTCCGCCCGCGCCGCCTCCGCGCCGGTCAGCTCGGCCGCCACCCACAACACCGGGCCGGCCAGCAGCGCGGGGTGCGCCAGCAGCACGCCGTCGTCGAGGTCCACCCGCTGCGGCACCGGCTCGCCGACGCGGATCCGCCCGGCCGACGCCAGTTCCCCGGCCACCGGCTCGCCCCGGTCGTCGAGCAACGCGACCGGCGACCGCAGCAGCCCGCGCAGCGCGGTGACCACCTCTTCCGGCGAGCGCAGCCGTTCGCCGAGCGCCCGGTGCGTCGCCAGCACGAGGTTCGCGCGGTCCAGTTCCGGCGCGGCGAGCATCAGGCGGGCGTCGACGAGCAGGTCCAGCGGCCGGGCCGCCGTCACCAGCAGCGGCATCGCGAGCCGGTCGGCCAGCAGCCGGGTCGCGGTCAGCGGTTCGACCTCCGGCAGGAGCAGGCCCGCCGCGCCGCTGTCCGCCCCGCGCCGCAGCAAGGCGTCGATCTGCCAGTCCGTGCCACGCAGTTCCCGGGCCAGCACCAGCAGCTCGCCCTGGCCGGGGCTGTCCCCGGCGTCGAGGGTGGCCCGCACCGTCTCCAGTGGACGGTCCAACCCGGATTCGCCCGCGGCGACCCGGACACCGGCCCACGACGGCAGGGCCAGCAGGCGGCGCAGGATCATGCGAGCACCGGGTCCGAGTCGATGCCGTACGCGCGTGGCTGCAGCACCGGCAGCCGCCGCGGGTCGGTCCAGAACGGCGCCGCGGCGAGCTGCAGCACGTCGACCTCGATCCCGGCGCGGATCCCGTCGCACGGCACCGGAACGCCGGTGCGGTGGTCGACCACGGCCAGCACGTCCGGGGTGGACGCCACCGGATGGCCGTCCCGCAGCGCCAGCAGGTACTCGTTCTCCATCTCCAGCCGGAGCAGTGCGCCGGTGCGGTGGTCGGTCAGCGTCGCGCTGCCGCGGCCGAAGCCGGCGCGGCCGTGCGCTCCGGGACCGGGGTGCCGGGACACCTCGAGCACGCGGCCCATCGCGAGCACCCGCCCGCCGCAGGCCTCGGCGAGCCGGTCCGGCTCCGGGCCCTCCCCGGCCGCGAGCACCCGCCTGCCCAGTTCGAGCGCGCCGGTGACGCTGCCCATCACCGCGCACTGCGGCAGTTCGCCCGCCGGCACCGGGGCGAACGCCATCGCCGCCCAGCCGCCGGAACTGGCCAGGAACGCGCGGGCGCCGCGCTCGACCGATTCGTCCGAGCCGGCCGCCAGCACCAGCACCTGACCACCGGGCTCGGCGAGCGCGGCAGGCGCCAGCCCGCGGCCGGTCGCCGCGATGGAGAGCTGGTCCAGCCTCGGCAGCCCGCGCCCGGACAGGTCCGCGTCGGCGCACGGCAGGCCCAGCTCGACCGCGGCGACCAGCGGCATCAGCCCGTTGAGCCCGCCGATCTCGATCGACACCAGCGCGCCGGCGCGGGCCCCGGTCCAGCGTTCGATCGCCGACACCGCGGTCGTGAACTCCAAGCCGCTGGGCAGTTTCTCGGTGAAGGCGGCGGTCGCGCCCACGATTCCCACCGGCATCACGAGTGTGGACGGGTCCAGCGCGCCGGAGATGTCCGGTTCACGCCCGTGCGTGACGAGCTGGCGCAGCAGCGCCGCGGCCGTCATCGTGTCGCCGCCACCGCCCGACCCGAGCAGCGCGACGCCCCGTTCGAGTGCGGGCACGTCCGCCGCGGTGATGCGCATGCTTGCCTTCATGTGCTGAGCTGGAGGTATGACCAGGGTAGACGATCCAGCCACCATGACCCCGGAACAGGCGCGCGCGGCGTTCCGCGCCGGAACCGTGGCGCCGACGTCGGGGTGGGCGACCGGTTTCACGCAGACCAACCTGATCGCGGTGCCGCGCGACTGGGCCTACGACGTGCTGTTGTTCTGCCAGCGCAACCCGCAGCCGTGCCCGGTCCTGGACGTCACCGACCCGGGCAGCACCGCGACCACGCTCGCCCCCGGCGCCGACCTGAGCCGCGACCTGCCGCGCTACCGCGTGTGGCGGCACGGCGAGCTGGCCGAGGAGGTCGACGACGTCAGCGGCCTGTGGCAGGAGAACCTGGTCGCGTTTTCGATCGGGTGCAGCTTCACGTTCGAGACCGGGCTGCTCGCGGCCGGGATCCCGCTGCGGCACCTGGAGCAGGGCCGCAACGTGTCGATGTACGTGACGAACCGCGAATGCCGGCCTGCCGGGCGGCTGCACGGCCCGATGGTCGTGTCGATGCGCCCGATCCCGGCAGGCCGGGTCGACGAGGCGATCGCGATCAGCGGCGCGATGCCCGCGGTGCACGGCGCGCCGGTGCACGTCGGCGACCCCGCCGGGCTCGGGATCGCCGACCTGTCCCGCCCCGACTTCGGCGACCCGGTCGAGGCGGAACCCGGTGACGTGCCGGTGTTCTGGGCGTGCGGGGTCACCCCGCAGGCGGCGCTGATGGCGTCGAAGCCGCCGTTCGCGATCACCCACTCGCCGGGGCACATGTTCATCACCGACCGGCGGGACAGCGAGTACCGGGTGCCTACGGCAGCGCGGTGAACGGCGCCAGGAACGTGCGCGCGGACGGGGTGTCCAGGCGGTAGGTCACGTTGGTGGCGTAGCAGGGCGCGTCACCGGTGATCGTCGTGGACACCAGGGTCCGCGTGCCGCCGATCGTGGCGAAGTTCGGCCCGCCGGAGTCGCCGTAGCAGGCGCCGCCGTTGCCCTGCGGCGCGGTCATCGCCAGGCGCACCCACGTCTTGTTGAGCGCGTCGAAGGTGACCGGCGCCTTCATCCGGACGCCGCCGCCCGGGTGGGTCTGCCCGCCGGGGCCGTTGACCGCCTCCTGCGTCCCGTAGCCGGCGACGACGAACGGCGTGCTGTTCAGGCCGCGCGGACCGAGCTGGTCCAGCTGCCCGGCGGTGGGCAACCGCGCGGGAGTGAACGACCACCGGGCGGCGACCTGCTGCGCGGGCAGCTGGATGACCGCGATGTCGTGCGCGTCCGCCGAGTTGCCCGGGTAGGCCGGGTCGGAGTGCGCCACGCCTTCCACCGCGACCGCCCGTGCCACCGCCGCGGGATCGCCCGGGTACTGCTGGGCGGCGGCGTCGAGGCCGGACTGCACGTCCTGGTCGAGCGACACGAAGAACCGCACGCCGGCGGGCCAGTCGCTGGTGCAGTGCGCCGCGGTGAGGAAGGTGTCGCGGTCGACCATGGTGCCCGAGCACACCCAGTCCACCCGGTCCGGCGTGGCTGGGTTCGCGTCGTTGTCCCAGGTCGCGACGAGCGCGCCGACCTCGGTGCGCTCGGGCGCCGGGGTCGCGTTGTAGGAGTTGATGGCCGAGGCCGGGGCCGCCGTCGCCAGGATCGCGGCGACGGCGGCGGCCGATGCGAGTGCTGCTCTCATCCGGGAGAGTCAACCTCACGGACGGCCGAAAAACACCCGACCAACGGCCCTACCGGAACGAGTAGCCGCCGTCCGGGTAGAGCGTCGAGCCCGTCGTGAAGGTGGCGCCGAACAGGTAGAGCACCGCGTCGGCCACTTCGGACTCGGTGCCGACGCGGTGCAGCACCGTGTCCGAGCGGTACTGCGCGAAGCTCGCCTCGCGGACGTCGGCGGGCCGCTGCGACCACAGGTTCCCGTCGATCGTGCCGGGCGCGACCACGTTGACCCGCACCGGCGCCAGCTCCACCGCCAGCCCGCGGCCGAGCCCCTCGATCGCCGCGTTGCACGCGACGTAGGCGGGCGCGGGCCCGGGTGGCCGCACGCTCGCCGCGCCGGACATCAGCACCACCGAACCGTCGCGCGACAGCTTCGGCGCCGCGTGCTTGACCGCGTGGTACTGGCCCCAGAACTTCGTCACGAACGGGCTCGCCGCGTCCTCGTCGGACAACTCGCGCATCGGCCCGGTCCGGTACGACGCGCCGGGCGTGAACAGGTGGTCCACGCGTGGCACGGCGCCGAAGAACTCGGCCAGCGAGTCGGAGTCCGTGTTGTCCACGACGTGCCACCGCGCGCCGATCTTCGCCGCCGCGGCCGCCAGCGTGGACGCGGTGCGGCCGCCCAGGAACACCTGAGCTCCCGCGTCGGCCGCCCGCCGCGCCACCTCGAACCCGATGCCCGAACCGCCGCCGATGATCACCACGACCCGATCCGCCAGGCTCATACCAACTCCTCCACCGGCGTGAACTCGTAGGACAACCCGAACGCGGCCGGCCCGAACGTGGCCAGCGCCTCCGGCGTGCGCATCAGCTCCGGCGTCGAGATGCCGACCACCACGACCCGCTGGCCGTAGCGCAGCGTCTCGGTCGTGATCGGCTCGGCCGACTCGGACTCCAGCACGCAGATCAGGTCCGGCACCAGGCACCGCACCTCGTCGTCGACCAGCGCCAGCAGGTGCTCGTTCTGGAACAGCAGCTCCAGCTTGTGCTCGCCGTCGAACGACACCGCCTGCGCCCGCCCGCGCGCGAACCCCGCCTCGGTGCGGCGCTCCACATCGGACACCTTGCCGCGGAACAGCACCCGCAGGTTCCGGTACAGCGTGTCGCGCAACGCCTCGGACAGGGCCGCGATCGGGTCCAGGTTGCGTTCCCGCGCCTCGCGGATCGTGCGGCCCACCGTCAGCGCCAGCGACAACGTGCGCGGCACCGCGGTGCGCTTGACCTCCGCGCCGCTCATCGCGTACTCGGCGATGTGCGCGACCCCGCCGAGCCGGATCGTGACGCCGCGTGCCAGCCACTCCATCCGCTTGTTGTCGGTCCCGGTGTCGATCACCGTCGTCTCGCCGCGCTCACCGCCGATCGCCATCGGCGACCCGGGCACGCCGTAGACGCCGAAGGTCTCCATCTGCAGCTCGGGGAACGCGCGGCCCATCCCGTCCGCGTCCACCACCGGCAGGCCCAGCCGCGCGCCGACGACCAGCGGGATCATCGAGTTGATACCGCCGCACTCGATCGGCATCGTCGCGCTCGCCCGCTTGCCCAGGTGCTTTTCCAGCGTGCGCAGTGCCAGTACGGGTTCCGCACCGCTGGGCAGCTTCTCGTGCACGACGGTCGGGGCGCCCATCTGCGCGGTCGGCACGACCAGTTCGTGGTCGCCGACCTCGGACGGGTCGAGGATCGTGATCGGCCCGTGCTCGCGGATGGCCTGCCGCACCAGCAGCCTGCCCACGTACGGGTCGCCGCCGCCCCCGGTGCCGAGCACGGCCGCGCCGCGCGCGAGATCTTCGAGGTGCTCCTCGGTCAGTGTCCAGCTCACGCGGGCACCCCGACCGGGTCGAGGTCGTAGCCGAAGTACCGCGGCCCCGCCAGCTCGATGCCCTCCGGCGTGTGCCAGCGCGGGTCCGCGGGCGCGGCGATGACCGTGACGCGCTGGCCGTACCGCAGGCCCTCGGTCGTCACGGCTTCGCCCGATTCGCGGTCGAGGCAGCAGATCAGGTCCGGCACGGACGCCTGCGCGACGCCGTCCCGCTCGGCGACCAGGTGCTCGTTCTGGAACTTCAGCACCATCTCGCTGCCCGCGTCACCGTCCATTCCGGACAGCCTCGCCTCGCCGCGGGCGAAGCCGGTGACGGTCCGCCGGGCGACGTCGACGACCTTGCCGGTGAACAACTTCCGGCCGCCCAGCCGCTCGACCACACGGGCGACGGGATCGGCGTGCTCGGCTCGCGCCTGCCGCACCGCGACGCCCAGCTCGGCGCACAGGCTGAGGGTGCCGGGCACCAGCGATTCGCGGGCCTGCGCACCGGACATCGCGTAGTTGCTGATCATCGCCGAGCAGCCCATGTCGATCGTCGCCGACCGCGCCAGCCGCTCCGCCCAGTGGTTGTCCACCGTGTCCAGGACGCCGCGGTTGCCCTTCTCGTCGGCGATGGACATCGGGGTCGCGCGGATGCCGTACAGCGTGGGCAGCACCATCTGCAGCTCGGGGAACGCCCGGCCCATGCCGTCGGCGTCCACCAGGGGCAGGCCCAGCTGCGCCGCCGCGACCACCGGGATCAGCGAGTTGACCCCGCCGGCCTCGGCGCACGCGATGTGGGTCAGCTCCTTGCCCAGGTAGGTGGCCAGGGTGCGGGCGGCCAGCCCGACCTGCTCGGCCGAGGGCAGCTTCTCGACCATCACCGTGGGCGCGCCCATCATCGCGACGGGCAGGACCACGGCGTCGTCGCCGACCTCCTCCAGCGGCACCAGCTCGACCGGGCCGTGGTCGCGGACCGCGGAGGACGCCAGCAGGCGCCCGATGTAGGGGTCGCCACCGCCGCCGGTGCCGAGGATCGCGGCGCCGCGGGCGATGTCGTCGAGGTGGTCGATCGTGATCTCGCGCATCGTCACGCTCCCAGCTGCAGGTCGCCGACGGCCTTGACCCGGATGCGGGTGGCGTTGCCGGGCAGGTAGGGGATGGGCACCTCGTCGAAGTCGACGATCCCGACCGAGGCCGGGCTGGCCCCCGCGGCGATGGCGCGGTCCACGGCTTCCTGCTTCGCCTCCTCCACCACGGCTTCGCGGCGGCCGGGCTCGATCGCGTACACCCGGTCGACCTCGCCGCCGATCTGCGCGATGGCCGCGCCGATCGCGTTCGCGACCGCGTAGTTCTCCGGCCGGTGCACCTTGCCCGCGTCGGCCAGCTCGTCCGGCAGCAGCACCGACCCACCGCCGACCGCGACCACCGGCAGCGGCTCGGCCGAGGTGCGCATCCGCTCGACGACGTCGGAGACGTCCGCCGCGATCTTCTCCAGCGCGGCCCGCACCAGGTCGCGGTCGAGGTGGGCGACCAGGCTCGGATCGCCGATCTCGGCGCGGCCCGCGGCCACCGCGATGTCGGTCGCGGTGAGCGTGTCCCCGCCGAAGACCAGGGCCTTCGAGGTCAGCTCGTAGCCCACCGAGTCCGGCCCGACCGTGACGTCACCCGCGCCGCCGCGGACCCGGCTGCCGCCGCCGATGCCGATCGACAGCACGTCCGGCATGCGGAAGTTGGTGCGGATCCCGGCGACGCTGACGTCCGTGGTCGCCTCGCGCGGGAAGCCCTGCCGCAGCACGCCGACATCGCTGGTCGTGCCGCCGACGTCGACCACCGCGCAGGTGTCCAAACCGGACAGCACGGCGGCGCCGCGCATCGAGTTGGTCGGGCCGGACGCGAACGTCGCCACCGGGTAGCGGCGGGCGAAGTCGACGTCCATCAGCGTGCCGTCGTTCTGGCTCAGGTACAGCGGCGCGGTGATGCCCGCGCCGGACACCGACGCGGCCAGGCCGTCCACGATGTGCGCGGCGAGTTCCCGCAGCGCGGCGTTGATGACGGTCGCGTTCTCCCGCTCCAGCAGCCCGATGCGGCCGATCTCGTGGGACAGCGAGATCGCCACCTCCGGCAGCTGGGCGGCGATGATCTCCGCCGCGCGCGCCTCGAACTCGGCGTTCACGGGGGAGAAGACCGAGGTGATCGCGACGCTGCGCACCCCGTTGGCGCCCATGTCCTCGGCCGCCTTGCGCAGCTCGGACTCGTCGAGCTCGGCGATGTGGCGGCCGTCGAACTCGTGCCCGCCGTGCACCAGGTAGCTGCGCCCGGACACCGCGTCGACCAGCCGCTGCGGCCAGTCCACCATCGGCGGCAGCGACGCGCCGGCGGGCAGGCTGAGCCGCACCGCGGCGGTCGGCGCGAGCCGGTGCGCCTCGACGAGCGCGTTGATGAAGTGCGTGGTGCCGATCATCACCGCCTGCACCGCGGCCGGGTCGAACGCGCGCTGCTGCTGCAGGCCGTTGATCGCGGCGACGATGCCGGAGGTGACGTCCTCGGTGGTGCTGGTCTTGATCGAGGCGAGCACCTGCCGCCCGTCCAGCAGGACCGCGTCGGTGTTGGTGCCGCCGACGTCGATGCCGATGCGCACTGGGAAATTCCTTTCTTAGACGGCGGGAACGGGGTCGGCGTCGGCGGTGCGGCTGCGGCCGACACTCCGGATGAGACCGAGCTTCCCGGCGATCACGTAGAGCAGGAAGGCCACGACGAGCGAGTTGATGCTGGGCAGGCCCCACTCGACGAACTTGCCGATCAACGCGGAGGCGACCCAGACCACGATCGTGGCCGGCACCCACACGGGGGCGTCCTCGGGCACGGTTCCCTTGGCGCGCGCGGCTTCCAGCTCGCCGCGCCACTTCTTGACCACGAAGTACTCGGCCACCATGATCCCGGCGATCGGCGGGAACGCGACGCCGAGCAGGGTGAGGAAGTCGCTGAACGCCCCGAGGATCCCGGCCGCCGCGAGGACGCTGCCGACGATGCCGAGCACCGCGGTGATCAGGCCGCGGTGGGCCTTGCGGCCGGACACGGTGCCGATGAAGTTCACGACGCCGAGCCCGGACGAGTACAGGTTCCAGTCGTTGATCTTGATGGTCCCGGCGATCACGATCAGCAGGCCGACCCAGCCGACCGACGACGTGACGATGGTGGTGATCTCGGCCGACTTCACCGCGTGCGCCAGGAGCACACCGGCCATGCCGATCACGTACTCGCCGAGCGTGATGCCGACCAGGGTCTGCTTGACCACGTCGCCGGTGGTGCGGTTGAACCGCGTCATGTCCGGCGTGATCACCGCGCCGACGATGAACCCGCCTGCGACGAGCGTCGTGCCCTCCAACAGGCTGAGCTGCGGACCTGGCGGCGCCGACGACACCAGCGCGCCGACGTCGTGGCTGGACAGCTCGGAGATGATCGACCAGCCGACCAGGATCAGGAACGCGGGCACGGTCAGGTACGCCGTCCACGCCATCGAGTGGAAGCCGCGCACCACGATCGCGGTCACGACCAGGCCGAACACCAGCGCCCACGCCCACTCCGGCAGGCCGCCGATGAGCGAGACGAGGCCCTGCGCCGACACCGCGGACTGGATGCCGAACCAGCCGATGAGGCTGATCCCGATCGCGAGCCCGATCAGCGCCGACCCGCCGCGGCCGAAGCCGGTCCAGCGGGCGATCATCGAGGTCGACAGGCCTTCGCGCATGCCGATCACGCCGACGAGGATCGTGATGAGCTCGAGGATGACCGAGCCCAGGGTGAACGCGAGGAACGCCTGCCAGAAGCCCATCCCGAAGCCGACGGTCGCGCCGAGCAGGAACTGCGACAGCGCGGACACCTGGCCGAACCGTTGGATCGCGACGGACCACCACGAGTAGCGGGCGCTGTCCGGGACTCTGGTGAGGGCGTAGTCGTCGACACCGACTGACGAGGCCATGCCGACCTCCTTATCCGGAGAGGAAACGGTTCCCAGCACCGTAAACAGCGCCAACGCCCCGGTCACTGTGCGAGGTGCACAGGCTCGCCGTCACGCCTGTGCACCTCGCCCGGTCAGGGGCTCCGGACCCCGTCGAGAAGCCGGTCGACCTCGGCGGCCGTCGTGTAGGGCGCGATGCCGGCCCGGACCGCTCCGGTGTCGCCGAGCCCCAGGTGGCGAGAGCATTCCAGCGCGTAGAAGCTGCCCGCGGGCGCGTTCACGCCCTGCGCGCCGAGCCGCTCGTAGACCACCTGCGACGGCACACCCTCGACCGAGAACAGGACGGTGGGCGTGCGGCGCCGGGTGGGGGAGCCGTACCGGGTCACGCCGGGGATGTCCGCGAGGCCCGCGTCGAGCCGGTCGAGCAGGGCCTGCTCGTGCTCCTCCAGCTCGGTCAGCGACCGCAGCAGCCGCTGCCGCCGGGTGCCGTCGCCGGGCACCAGGTCCGCCAGGAAGTCGATCGCCGCGGTGGTCCCGGCGAGCAGTTCGTACGGCAGCGTGCCCAGCTCGAACCGCTCCGGCACGGCGTTCGTGGACGGCGCCAGCTTGTCCGGGTGCAGGGTCTCCAGCAGCTCGGGCGCGGCCGCGACCAGCCCCAGGTGCGGGCCGAGGAACTTGTACGGCGAGCAGCCGTAGAAGTCCGCGCCCAGCGCCGTGACGTCGACCGGCGCGTGCGGCGTGAGGTGCACACCGTCGACGTAGAGCAGCGCCGCGGTTTCGTGCACCGCCGCGGCGATCGCCGGGATGTCCGGGCGCGTGCCGAGCAGGTTGGACGCCGCGGTCACCGCCACCAGCCGGGTGCGGTCCGACAGCAACCCGGTCACGGCCTCGACCGGCAGCTCACCGGTCGCCGGGTCGAAGTCCGCCCACCGCACCGCGACCCCGCGCGCCTCCGCCGCCTGCACCCACGGCCGGATGTTCGCGTCGTGGTCGAGGCGGGTCACCACGACCTCGTCGCCAGGCTGCCAGGTCTTCGCCAGCGCGCGGGAGAAGTCGTAGGTCAGCTGGGTCATGCTGCGCCCGAACACGACACCGCCGGGCTGGGCGCCGAGCAGGTCGGCGGCGGCCTGGCGCGCCTCGGCGACGACCGCCTCGGCGCGGCGCTCGGCCGCGGTGACCGAGCCGCGGTTGGCGATCGCGGCGCACAACGTCCTGGCGACGGCCTCGCCGACCACGTCCGGCACCTGCGAGCCGCCGGGGCCGTCGAAGTGCGCGGCGCCCTCGTCGAGCGCCGGGAAGTGCTTGCGTACTGCGGTTACGTCATAGGCCACGCGGCCCAGCATGCCTCACGAACCGGCGAACGTGCGCCGGTAGTCGTGCGGGGACACCCCGATCACCCGGTGGAAGTGGTGCCGGAGCAGGGCTCCCGTGCTGAACCCGCACTCGCGCGCGATCTCCTCGACGCTCAGCCGGGTGGTCTCCAGCAGCGTGCGGGCGTGCAGGACGCGTTGCGTGGTCAGCCACTTCACCGGCGTGGTACCGGTTTCCGCGGCGAACCGGCGGGCGAAGGTCCGCTCCGACATCTGGGCGCGCCGGGCCAGCGCCGGGACCGTGTGCTCCTCGGCGAGGTTCTCGACCATCCACGTCAGCACCGGTTCCAGACTGTCCGCGGTGGACTCCGGCATGGGCAGTTCGACGAACTGCCGCTGACCGCCGTCGCGCTGCGGGGGCACGACCATGCGGCGCGCGATCGCGGTGGCCACCGCCGAGCCCAGCTCGCGGCGCACGAAGTGCAGGCTCGCGTCGATCCCGGCCGCGGTGCCCGCGCTGGTGATGATGTCGCCGTCGTCCACGAACAGCACGTCCGGATCGAGGATGGCCTCGGGGAACCGCTGCTTGAACTCGTCGATGTGCTTCCAGTGCGTGGTGCACGGGCGGCCGTTCAGCAAGCCCGTGGCGGCGAGCAGGAACGCGCCGCTGCAGACGGTCAGGAGCGTGGCACCGTTCGCGTGGGCCCGCCGGATGGCGTCGAGCACCGCGGGCGGGTAGTCGTCGCGAACGGCGGCCGCCGGGATGGCGACCAGGTCGGCGCCGTCGAGCCCGTCGAGGCCGTGCTCGGGGATGAACTGCACGCCGACGCCGGACTGGAGGGGTTCGCCTGGCCGTTCGCCGCACACGCGGAACTCGATGGGCGGCACGCCGTCCTCGGTCCGGTCGATGCCGAAGACCTCGCAGACGACGCCGAACTCGAAGACGGCGGCACGATCGACCAGCACGGCGGCCACGGTGCGGAGCATGCCGTCAGAGTAACTGGCAGAATTTTGCCGGACAAGGACCGTTCTGCCACTCGTGGCAGGTTCTGGCGGAGCGAATAATTTCTGCCATGACCGAATTGCTGATGTTCCTCCTGCTCATCGCCCTGATCGTGTGGGGCCTCAACCGCAACCACCGCCGCCAGACGCCGTCCCGGATGTCCGGCAGCTTCGACATCGAGGACCGCGACGCGCTCCGGATCCGCGGCGAGGTGGCCGCCCGCCGGCTGGAGGCCGCCCGCCCGGAGATCCGGACCGCTCCGGCTCCGCGGACTCGTCACCACCTTTCGCGCGCCTGACGGCGACCTAGACTGGGCACGACCTCGACGCCGAGGAGGACGCGTGCCCGAGCTGAGCCTGGCCGACACCAACGGCATCCTGCGCCAGCCGTGGATCCACCCGGCCCGCTCCAGCGCGGGCCTCGGGTGGGACCGGCTCTACGTCTCGACGCAGGCCGAAGCGCCCTACCGCGCGAGCTTCGACGCGGCGGGCACCCACCTGGTGATCCTGCACCTCGACGGCCCGGTGACCGTGCGCCGCGGGCGGCACCAGGTGGCGCACATCCCCGCCGGCGGGCTGTTCCTCCACCCGGCCGGCCGCGATCTCACCGTGGAACTCGGCGGGAAGCTGCGGACCGTGCACGCCTACCTGCCCGACTCGGTGCTGCGCGACGCCGCCGGTGGCCCGGTCGGCCTCGGCGAGGAGGTCGTGGTCGCCGATCCGCTGGCCGAGCAGGTGATGCTGGGCCTGGACGGCGTGCTGCGGCAGTGGACGCCGACGGCCCGGACCTACGTCGACCACCTCGCCGGGCTGCTCGCGGCGCACCTCGCGCACCGCTACGGGACGGCCGTGGAGCCGGAGTCGGCCGCGCTGTCCCGGACGCAGCTCGCCGCGGTGCGGGAGCTCATGGAGCAGCGGCTCGCGGAACCGCTGCCGCTGGCGGAGCTCGCGGCCGTCGCGGCGCTGAGCGTCAGCCAGTTCACCCGCCGGTTCAAGGCCGCGACCGGCGAAACCCCGCACCGGTACCTGATGCGCCTGCGCGTCGAGCACGCCTGCCGGCTGCTGCGTGGCAGCACGCTGCCGATCCCCGAAGTCGCCGTGCGGTGCGGGTTCTCCCACCAGGAGCACCTGACCCGGGTGATGCGCGGCCGGCTGGGCACCACCCCCGCCGCGTACCGAAGGGATCACCCCTAGGACGAAGATCGTTCACGTCCTGGACAGCACCAGCGGGTGAGATCCTCGTGTGATCCGCACCCTCCTGGCCGCCGCGATGGCCGGCTCCCTCCTCGTCGCGCCGCCCGCTGACGCGGCGCCCGCCAAGGTCACCGACCCCGCCCGCTACGTCGACCCGCTCATCGGTTCCGCGGGCGGCGGCAACACCTATCCCGGGGCGGTGCGGCCCTTCGGGATGATCTCGTGGAGCCCGACCACCACGGCAGGCGACCAGACGAACGCCGCGGGCGCCAACGGTTACGCCTACAACACGCCGCGCGTGCGAGGTTTCGCGCTGACCCACGTCAACGGCGCGGGCTGCCACCCCGGCGCCGCCGGTGACGTGCCGATCATGCCGTTCGCCGGTGACGTCACGTCCTCGCCGACCGCCGACACCCGCGACGAGATCTACGCGAGCAACTTCAGCCACGACAACGAGCTCGCCGAACCCGGGCACTACCGCGTCGGCCTGGACTCGGGCGCCACCGCCGATCTGGCCGTCACCACCCGGGCCGGTGTCGGCGAGTTCACCTTCCCCGCGGGCAAGACCGCGAACCTGCTGTTCCGGGTGTCCAACTCGCTCAACGGCAGCGAGGACGCCGAGATCACCATCGACCCGGCGACCCGCACGGTCACCGGTTCCGTGCTGACCGGCGCGTTCTGCGGCCGCCGCGCCAACGGCGGGATCAACAACCGCAAGAGCTACTACCGCCTGTACTTCGTGGCGTCGTTCGACAAAGCGTTTTCCGGCACCGGCACGTGGGTGAACGACCAGCTGCGGCCGGGCACGACGACCGCGAGCGGCGGCGAGGGCTACGCGACCGGCGCCGACCGCGCGGGCCGGGGATCGGGCGGTTACGTCAGTTTCACGGACACCGACGTCACGATGAAGGTCGGCATCTCGTACACGAGCCTCGACGCGGCGCGCAAGAACCTGTCCGCCGAGGTCAAGCCGAAGGACGACGTCGAGTCGGTGGCCGCGGACGCGCGGGAGGCGTGGTCGAAGCAGCTGCGCTCGATCGAGATCGCCGGCGGCACCGAGGACCAGCGCACCACGTTCTACACCGCGCTCTACCACTCGTTCCTGCAGCCGAACATCGCCAGCGACGTCGACGGCACCTACCTGGGCAGCGACTTCGCGGTGCACCGGCTCGCGCGCGGGCAGCGGGCGCAGTACGGCAACTTCTCCGGCTGGGACCAGTACCGGGCGCACACGCAGCTGCTCGCGCTGCTGGAACCCGGGGTGGCGGGGGATTTCGCGCAGTCGCTGTACAACCTGGCGCAGCAGAACGGCGGCGTGTGGGACCGGTGGGTGCACGTCAACGGCCCCACGCACGTCATGACCGGTGACCCGTCGGCGCCGACGCTGGCCGGGTTCTACGCGATGGGTGTGCGGAACTTCGACGTGCGTGGCGCGTTCGACTCGCTGGTGCGCCAGGCGACGGTGCCGCACCCGTCCGGCTTGTCGGACGCGGGTTGCCCCGGGCAGTGCGAGGGGCAGCGGCCGAACCTGGCGGAGTACGAGCGGCTCGGGTACGCGCCGCAGGACACGTGCCACTGCTGGGGCGGCGCAGCGGAGACGCTGGAGGACGCGACCGCCGATTTCGCGTTGGCGGACTGGGCGTCGCGGTTGGGGCGCGGCGCCGAGTACCGCGAGCTGATGCCGCGGGCGAGCTGGTGGCGCAACACGTTCAACCCGGCGGCCACCCCCGAGGGCGGTTACCAGCAGGCCCGGCTCGCGAACGGCAGCTGGGTGCAGCCGTTCTCGGCGACGTCCGATGTGGGTTTCGCGCAGGGCACCAGCGCGACGTACACGTGGATGGTGCAGCACGATGTGTCCGGCCTGGCGGCGGCGATGGGCGGCCCGTCGGTGGCGGCGGCGCGGCTCGACGCGTTCTTCCACCGCCCCGACGGTTCATGGGCCACGGGCGGCGACGGTTTCCGCTACGACCCGACGAACGAGCCCGGCATCCACACGCCGTGGTTGTACAACGGGCTGGGGCAGCCGTGGAAGACGCAGGAGACGGTCCGGGCGATGGCGTCGTTGGTGTACCGGACGGGCCCGAGCGGCCTGCCCGGGAACGATGACCTGGGCACCATGTCGGCCTGGTACGTGTTCGCCGCGCTGGGCATGTACCCGCAGACCCCGAGCCGCGCGGAGATGCTGTTGTCCAGCCCGATGTTCGAAAAGGCGTGGATCAAGCGCGACGGTGGTCCGACGATCACGATGAGCGCCCCACGAGCGTCGGCGGCGAACATCTACGTGCAGTCGGTGTCGGTGAACGGCAGGACGACCGACAGGTCCTGGCTACCCGAGCAGGTGATCAACCACGGCGGCTCGATCACCGTGACGGTCGGCGCAACACCGAACACCACGTGGGGCAAAGACCTCCCAGTGGACCACGCCCAGCACTAACAAACCGCCACCCGGCAACGCAAGAAGACCGACTACCCCAACCAGACCTCCCCCGCCCCCGATCCACAGCCTGCTTTTAGTCGCCGATCAGGCGTGTCAAGGTACTCTTTCCCGCCTTGACACGGCTGCTCGGCGACTGAAACACAATCAGGCATCGGGGGCGGGGGTGGTCGTAAGGTGACCTTTCGAGCGCCGTGAGGCGCTGTTTCCGCGCGCAGGCGCGGCTCTAAAGATCAAAAGAGTCCTCGCCGGACGGGCAGGCTCCGGGATGACCAGGGGTTGGGTGCCTCGTCTCGCCTCGGGTGGCTGGTCGCTGGGTGGTCATCCCGTCGCCTTCCGGTTTGTGCATATCACCTTGAGCCAGGGCCGCAAGGTTGGCATGTTCGGCTGCCGGTTGGCGGCCTGGGTTGCGGCCCTGGCTCAAGGTGATCGTCCAGTGTCAGGCGACGGGATGACCACCCAGCTCGGGTTTTGTTCAAAGCCCAAGGCCGCTTCGCGCCTCTTTTGTGCCGAAGAACGCGCATTCCGTGCAGGCGCCGCTCCCCACCACCGCCGATACTGGTCGACACGTCGGTGTCAAGGGAGTGGAGCGCGATGCGGGGCTTCGTCTACTCGGCTCATCCGGCTCGGGTCGTTTTCGGCTCGGGGACGGTTGCTCAGGTGCGCGAGGAGGTGGCGCGGCTCGGTGGCACTCGGGTGCTGCTGCTGTCCAGCCCGCCACTCCACGATGCCGCGCAGCCGGTGCGCGACGCGTTGGGACCGCTGCTCGCCGCGGAGTTCGACGGCGCCGCCATGCACACGCCCGTCGAGGTCACCGAGCAGGCCCTCGCGGTCCTGACCGAACACCAAGCGGACTGCCTGGTCGCGATCGGCGGCGGCTCCACCACCGGGCTGGCCAAGGCGCTCGCCGTGCGCACCGACCTGCCGCAGGTCATCCTGCCGACCACCTACGCGGGCTCCGAGGTCACGCCGGTCCTGGGCGAGACCGAGAACGGCCGCAAGACCACCCGGTCCTCACCTGCCATCCTGCCCGAAACGGTCATCTACGACGTCGACCTGACCCTCGGGTTGCCCGTCGCCGTCTCGGTCACCAGCGGCATCAACGCGATGGCCCACGCGGTCGAGGCGCTGTACGCACCGCAGGCGAACCCGATCGTCGACGGCATGGCCCTGGACGCGATCACCCGCATCGCCCGGTCGCTGCCCGTCCTCGTCGACGAACCGTCCGATGTGGACGCGCGGGCGGATCTGCTGCAGGCCGCGTGGCTCGCCGGCACCTGCCTGGCCACCGTCGGCATGAGCCTGCACCACAAACTCTGCCACACCCTCGGCGGCTCGTTCGACCTGCCGCACGCCGAGACCCACACGGTGATCCTCCCGCACGCCATGGCCTACAACGCCCCGGCCGCGACCGAGGTCATGACCCGCATCGCGGCGGCGCTCGGCACCACCGACGCGCCCAGCGGCGTGCACGACCTCGTCGTCCGCTGCGGCGGGCCGACGTCGCTGCGGGAGCTGGGCATGAGCCTCGACGACCTTCCGCGCGCAGCCGAACTCGCCACCGCCAAGCCGTACCCCAACCCGCGCGAGCTGACCCGCGAGGGCATCGAGGAGCTGCTGCGGCAGGCGTGGCACGGCACCCGCCCGGGCGGCGGACGCGCCGTGCCGGACCTGGGCTGGCTCACCCGGCAGGTCGTCGCGAGCTTCGACCAGACGCCGGACCCGCGCGCGAAACAGCTGGTCACGGACCTCGTCCGGCACCTGCACCACTACGTCACCGCCAACGACGTCACCCAGGACGAATGGCAGTACGCCATCGACTTCCTGACCCGCGCCGGCCACATCACCACCGACACGCGGCAGGAGTTCGTGCTGCTCTCCGACGTGCTGGGGGTGTCCAGCGCGGTCGACGTCCTGACCAACTCCCGCACCCCGGACACCACACCCTCGGCGGTGCTCGGCCCGTTCTACGTCGAGGGCCCGCCGGCCGCCGAGCAGGGCACCGACATCGCCCGGGGACTGCCCGGCACGCCGATGTGGGCGGACATCCGCGTCACCGACCCGGACGGCGAGCCCGTCCCCGACGCGGTCGTCGACGTCTGGCAGGCCAACGAGGACGGCTACTACGACGTCCAGCTGCCCGACCTCGACGGGCCGGTGCTGCGGGCGCGCTTCCGCAGCGACGCCGACGGCCGCGTGCGGTTCTGGTCGATCCTGCCCAACGAGTACCCGATCCCGGAGGACGGCCCGGTCGGGCAGATGCTCACGGCCACCGGGCGGCACCCGTGGCGGGCGCCGCACGTGCACTTCATGATCAACGCGCCGGGCCACCAGCAGCTGATCACGCAGCTGTTCGTCAAGGGCGGGCCGTACCTGGACGCCTCGTCGGGGCGCGGCGACACCGTCTTCGGCGTGAAGGACTCCCTCGTCGTGGACTTCGTCCCGCGGCACGGCCCCACCCCGGACGGACGGGCCGTCGACGGCGAGTGGCGGTTGCTCGAGTTCACCTTCCGCATCGCGCGCTAGGAGTTTCCATGCAGACCTACGACACCGACGTCCTGGTCGTCGGCAGCGGACCCGCAGGCGGATCGGCGGCACTGCTGCTGGCCGGCTACGGCGTGGACACGCTGCTCGTCAGCAAGTACGGCTGGGTCGCGAACAC
This sequence comes from Amycolatopsis sp. ATCC 39116, assembly GCF_000231075.2. Taxonomy (NCBI): domain Bacteria; kingdom Bacillati; phylum Actinomycetota; class Actinomycetes; order Pseudonocardiales; family Pseudonocardiaceae; genus Amycolatopsis; species Amycolatopsis sp. ATCC 39116. The sequence continues at coordinate 165,946 of NZ_AFWY03000007.1, forward strand.
CCCGCGCGCCCACATCACCAACCAGCGCACGCTGGAGGTGCTGCGGGACGCCGGCGTCGAGAAGGAGGCGCTCGCCGCGGGCACCCCGCAGGAACTGATGGGCGACACCGTGCTGTGCACGTCGCTCGCCGGTGACGAGATCGGCCGCATCCGCACGTGGGGCACCGGGCCGCGGTCGCTCAGCGAATACGCGGCGGCCAGTCCGTGCGGCATGATCGACCTGCCGCAGACCTACCTGGAACCCATCCTGATCGGCAACGCCGCGGCCCGCGGCGCGAAGGTGCGGTTCGACACCGAATTCCTGTCCCTGGAACAGGACGCGGACGGCGTGACCGCGCGGCTGCGCGACCGGGTGCGGGGCGACGAGTTCACCGTGCGCGCGCGATACCTGATCGGCGCGGACGGCGGGCGCAGCCTGGTGGCCGAGCAGATCGGGCTGCCGATCGCCGGGCAGAGCGGCAAGGCCGGGAGCATGAACATCGTGTTCCGAGCCGACCTGTCGCGGCACGTCGCGCACCGGCCGAGTGTGCTGTACTGGGTGATGCGGCCCGGCGCGCACCTCGGCGGCATCGGGATGGGGCTGGTGCGGATGGTACGGCCGTGGGACGAGTGGCTGCTGACCTGGGGTTACGACATCGAGCAGCCGCCGCCGGAGGTCGACGAGGCGACCGCGCGGCAGATCGTGCACGACCTGGTCGGCGACGCCTCGGTCGACGTCGAGATCACCTTGACTTCACTGTGGACGGTCAACCACTCCTACGCCACCGAGTATTCGCGTGGCCGGGTGTTCTGCGCGGGCGACGCGGTGCACCGGCACCCGCCGTCGAACGGGCTCGGGTCCAACACGTCCATCCAGGACTCCTACAACCTGGCGTGGAAGCTGGCGATGGTGCTGCGCGGCGAGGCGGGGCCGGGGCTGCTCGACACCTACACGGCGGAGCGGGCGCCGGTGGGCAGGCAGATCGTGGACCGGGCGAACCTGAGCCGCGACCAGTTCGGGCCGATCTTCGCCGCGCTGGGCATCGCCGGTGGTGGTGACGACGAGGGCATCGTGGCCGGGCTGGCGGCGTGCCGGGCGGACGATCCGGAGGGCGTAAAGCGGCGGCAGGCGCTGCACGAGGCGATCGAGCTGAAGAACTACGAGTTCAACGCGCACGGTGTCGAGCTGAACCAGCGGTACGCGTCGGGGGCGGTGATCCCGGACGACGCCCCGCCGGAGGTATGGGAGCGGGATCCGGAGCTGTTCCACCAGCCCTCGACCAGGCCCGGGGCGAAGCTGCCGCACGCGTGGCTGGTGGACGAGCACGGCGAGCGTCTGTCTACTTTGGATGTAGTTGGCCGTGGCGAGTTCACCGTGGTGACCGGTCTCGCCGGGGGTGGCTGGGTTTCCGCGGCCGAGGAGCTGTCGCTGCGGGCAGTGCGGATCGGTGATGCCGGTGCTCGGGATGCCTACGGTGACTGGCGCCGGGTGTCGGACCTCGACGAGGCCGGTTGTCTCCTGGTTCGTCCGGATGGCTACGTGGCCTGGCGATCCGTGTCCGATGTGCCGTCCGGGCACGTTGGGGTTCTCCGTGATGTGCTGAACCAGGTGCTGCACCGTCAATTTTCCCCCAATTAGCCACGATCGGGTGAATGCGCCGGGGGCGGGACTGTCTTTTTGTCGGTGCCGCCCTGCATAGTCGATCGCACAGCGACCCGAACTCCGAGGGGGAGACGATGTGCGGTAAGTGCGACCGGCCGGGCGGGCACCTGCGACACCTGTGCGAGATCATCGCCGAGCACGGCTGGGCGGTGATCTCGTTCGAGGGCAACGGATATCGGCCGCCGTGGGCCTACACGGCGGGACTGACGGGCCGGGGCAGACCGGAGCTGGTGGTGACAGCCATGGAGCCCCACCGGGCGCGCGACGTGCTCAACGAGGTCGCCGCGCACCTGCTCCGAACGGGCGAGCCGGACCTGGCGCCGGGGGAGCGCCTACCGGGCCCGGGAAACCTGCTGCTGGAAGCCGTGGCGGTCGAGGTGCCGTCGGTGCACCTGCGCACCGCGGTCGACCTGTACGGCCCCGAGGTGCGCGCAACACAACTCGTCCACGCCGACGCACAAGGCCGCTGGCCATGGCGCGCAGGCTGGCAAGGCCCCGGCGGACGCCAACCAGTACTAGGCCCCCGCGCCGGCGCCGTCCTCATGCAGACGGCCACCCCACCGTGGCCTTAGCCCGCGCGGCGCCCACACGCCCGCCTGCAACGGCGCGCGCGTAACGCACTTGCCCCGCCCGTAGGGTGCGCGCCTAACGCACTCGCCCCGCCCGCAGTGGCGCGCGCCTCGCGCGCTCGCCCCGCCCGCAGTGGCGCACTTAGCCGACTCGCCCCGCGTGTAGTGCCAGCCAGGCGCTCGGGCCGCGGCGGCGGCCCGCAAGCAGCCAAAATGCCCTCGCCCATGGCGCCGTGCCTGCAGCCACTCGCTCTGGCGGTGGTGGCGCGCTCAGTCCACTCGCCGGGGCCACAGTGGCAGGCGGTCGCGTCGCGCCCGCCCGCGGACAGCCACCTAGCACCAGAGGCTGCTCGGCCCACTCGCCCTGGCCGCAACGCTTGACCCATTGCCGCCCGCTTCGTAAACCCTGAAACCCGCCCCAGCACACGCCGGGCGCCGGCCACGAACAATCACCGCGGCTTGCGGCGGTGCACAGCCATCCAGCTGAGGTCGCGCACGCGGAAGTCCACACCCTGCGCCGCGTGCAGGTCGCGGCGGTGCTCGACCAGCTCGTCCGTCGTCCAGGGCTTCACCGGGCGCTTCCGGCGGGTGCGCAGGTCGTGCACCCCCGCGGCGACCAGCAGCAAACCGATGATGCCGACGAAAACCACCAGGAGCACCATGAGCGACCTCCCCAGTCCGGTCAGCTCCCATTCTGCCACCGATCGTGCCAAGAAGGAGGAAGTCACGTGTGAGAATCACGCGCCTGGGACACCATCTGGGGTAACGCCGCCGCGACGACGGGAGGACCCGCATGGCCACCATGCTGGCCGGGAGGCTGGAGATCGGCTCGCGCAAGTTCGACGTCCGCGAGGTGCCGGTACCCGAACCCGGGCCGGGCCAGGTCCGGATCAAGGTGCGCGCGGCCGGGGTGTGCCTGTCCGACGCCCACCTGATCGACGGCACCCTCACGCCGCTCTTCCTCGAAACCCCCGAGGTCACCCTCGGCCACGAGGTGGCGGGCGAGATCGACGCGATCGGCCCCGACGTGCCGGACCGGTGGCGGGAGGGCCAGCGCGTCGCACTCGAGGCGGGGGAGCGGTGCGGCCAGTGCCCGAACTGCGTGCGCTTCCGCGACCCGTGCCTGCAGGTCCGCACGCGCGGCGTCGACTACGACGGTGGCTGGGCCGAGTACGCCCTCGCCAGCCAGCACACCCTCATCCCGATCCCCGACGACCTGCCGTTCGTGCAGGCCGCGATCGTGCCGGACGCCGTGTCCACCCCGTGGGGCGCGGTCACCGGCACCGGCCAGGCCCAGCCGGCCCGGCCGGCGGGCGTGTGGGGCGCGGGCGGGCTCGGCGCGCACGCGGTGCAGCTGCTCCGGCTGATCGGCGCCGCCCCGATCGTCGCGGTGGATCCGCTCGAAGCGGCGCGGGAACGGGCACTGGAATTCGGCGCCGACCTCGCGCTGGACCCGGGCGACCCCACCCTGCGCGAGCAGATCCTCGCCGTCACCGGGGGTTCCGGGCTGGACGTGGCGTTCGACATGGCCGGCGTGCCACCGGTGCGGGAGCAGGCCGTGAGCTGCCTCGGCCTCGGCGGGCGTCTCGTGCTCGTCGGACTGACCCCGAAACCGCTCACGGTCACCGACGGCATCGGATTCAGCTACCGCGGCCAGCGCCTGCTCGGCCACTACGGCTCCCAGCCGGGCGCGGTCGAGCAGCTCATCGAGCTGGCGCGCTACCACCGCCTGGAATGGAGCCGCAGCATCAGCGGCACCTACCCGCTCGCCGACGCCGCGACCGCCGTCGAGCACCTGGAACGCAAGGAGGGCAACCCCATTCGACTGGTCCTGGTCCCCTGACCGCCCGCACCGGACCCGCGAGCGCGCCACAGGTCCGGTGCGGTCACCACCAGCGGTTCAGGCCCGCAGGAGGCGGGTCAGCTCACCGAGGTCCGTGAGCCCGGCGAGGCCGTACGTCAGCTCGGTGATCCGCTCCGCCGCCTCCGCGGACACCACGCGCGTCGCGTTCAGGCGGAACTTCAGCGCCAGCTCCTCGGCGGACAGCGGGTTCGCCGCCCCGCCGCGGTTGGCGTCCACCCGTTCCTCCAGCGTCCGGCCGTCCCGCAGCCGCGCACGCAGCACCGCCGGGAACTGGTGCGGGAAGATCTCGTCGCACCGGGTGTCCGGCACGCAGGTCACCTTCGCCGCCAACGCCAGCCGCTCCGGGGAAGCCGCCGCCGCGTCGGTGAAGTCGTCGTGGAAGACGCCCAGCCCGCCACCGCCGAGGAAGCCCGCCGCCACCGTGTACGGGCCGGAGAACGCGGCGTGGTAGCCGGACCGCGGGCGGATCTTGTCCTCTCTCGGCTCACCGATCGTGCGCAGCACCGCGGTCGGCGCGCCGAGCTCCAGCGACTCGATCTCCTCGACCGCCACGCCCCGCTCCCGCAACCGCCGCGCGGCGTCGATGCCGGCGTGCGTGAAGTGGTTGCACGGGTAGGGCTTGAAGAAGATGCCGGGCAGCTCCCACTCGTCGCCGAGCCCGCGGGTGATCGCGTCCACGTCGGTCTGGTCCCCGCAGAACGCCTGCAGCAGACCGAACCGGCCCTCCAGCACGGTCGGCGGGCCGGTGATGCCGTGCCGCGCCATGCCCGCGGCCGTCACCGCCGCGTGTGCGGCCCACCCGCAGTGCACGCGCTTCACGGTACCGCCGGTGCGGTTCGCCTCCAGCAGGCCCGACCCCATGCTCGACGCGATCCCCAATACGTCCGCGATGCCATCTTCGTCCACTTCGGACAGCATGGCGCACGCCACCGCCGCGCCCAGCGCGCCGCAGATCGCCGTGGCGTGCAGGCCGCGCTCGAAGAACACCGAGTTGCCCAGCTCGGAGTCGTACCCGGCCATGCCGAGCCGCACGGTGATCTCGACGCCGACGCCGATCGCGTCCAGCAGTTGCGCGCCCGAGCAGCCACGCGCCTCGGCGACCGCGAGCGCCGCCGGCACCACCGACGCCGAAGGGTGAAGCACCGACGGCAGGTGGGTGTCGTCGAAGTCCAGCGAGTGCGCCAGCGTCCCGTTGACCAGGGCCGCGCTCGGCTCGGGCAGCCGATCACCCGACCCGATGGCCGTCGCCCGGCCGGACCCGCCCCACTCACGAACGAGCGCGCCGACCGCGGCGGCCGGGCGTTCGGACGTGGCGGCGAGGCTGTTGCCCAGCACGTCGAGCACCCGCCGCGCCGCATCGTCCCGCAGCTCGGACGGCAGGCCCTTCGCCCGCACCGAGGCCGCGAACTCCGCCAGCCGCTGCACGATTGTTTGTGTCATGCCGCCACCGCCGGGAGGGGTTGCACCGGCGTGCCGGTGTCGAGGATGGGTGGTGGGGCGGGCAGGAACGGGCGCGTCATGCCGCCACCGCCGCAAAGGGGGCGCCGCGGTGAGCCTGTGCCGCAGATGATGGGTGGTGGGGTGGGCAGGAACGAGCGCGTCATGCCGCCACCGCCGCGAGGGGGCGCACCGGCGAGCCCGTGCCGCCGACGATGCGCAGCGGCGCGAGCATGAAGACGAACTCCCGCACGCCCGACTCGGCGATCTCCTCCAGGTTCAGGTGCTCCATGATGAAGATCCCCGACTCGACCAGCAGCACCCGGTGCACCGGCAGCACCGCGTGCCCCGCGCCGGCTGGGATCTGCTCGTATGCCGTCGTGTCCGCGCCGGTCGCGACGATTCCCCGCGCGGCCAGCCACGTGGCTGCCGACACGTCCGCGCCCGGCACGCCCGACTCCTTGCCCATGTACGCCACCGGGTCCGAGAACTTCCGCGCCCAGCCCGTCCGGATCAACGCCACGTCACCGGGGCCAGGCTCGGCGCCGGCCAGCTTCGCCGCCGCCTCCAGGTCCTCCGCCGTCACGCCGTAACCCGGCTCCAGCACCGGCACCCCGTGCACCGCCGCCACGTCCAGCAGCACCGCCCGCCTCAGCAGGCCCGGCAGGTTCTCCGCGCCGTGGGTCTTGAACACGCCACCCTGCTGGGCCTCCGCCGCGTCCACGTCCCCGTGCAGCTTCCCGCAATGACTCACGTGCGACAGCGCGTCGATGTGCGTGCCGACGTGCCCGCCGGTCACGATGATCTCGTTCGCCGCCGAACCGCCGTCCGCCCGCTCCATGTCCCCGTGCCTGCGGATCAACGTCATCCGGAACCCGGGATGGTTCGGCGAGGTCGGCATGCCGGTGAAGAACGGCTGACCCAGCTCGATCAACCGCACCCCGCCGGACACCGCCGCCAGCAACGCATCCTGTGTCATGAACCCTTGCCTTCCTTCACGTACTGGTCCGCGATCTCGAGCACCCACCGGGCGCGCGCCACGATCGCGGCGTCCACGAACTGTCCGTTGCGGTCGATCCAGGCCGACTCCTCCGCGGCGAGCACGTCACGGGCCCACGCCGTCTCGGCCGGATCGGGGGCGCACACCTCGTGCACCACCGGGATCTGCGCGGGGTGGATCACCGACCGGCCGAAGAACCCGGCGTCGCGCCCCTCGACCGTCGAGGCACGCAGACCGTCCCGGTCACGCACCGCCGTCCACACGCTCTGCACCGGGCTCGGCAACCCGGCCGCCCGCGCCGCCACCACTACCCGCGAACGGGGCCACGCCAGCGCGCGGGAATCCCGTACCCGCAGGTCCGCCATCAAATCGGCCTCCCCCAAGGAAATCCCGGCCACCAGCGGGTGCGCGGTCGCCAGCGCCAACGCGTTCTCCACCCCCAGCGCCGACTCCAGCACGGGGTACACCGGCACCCCGAGCGCGTCGGCGACCCGGCGCAGCTCGCCCGGATCCTCGGCCTTCGGCACGCGCACACCAGCGAGCCCCTCAACCGCTGCCAGCGCGCGGATGTCCGCTTCACCGGCGGAGGTCCCGGGCGCGTTGATCCGCACGAAAGCCGACGCGGACGCCAGCGTCTCCAGCACGGTCCGCCGCGCGAAGTCCTTGGCGGCAGCCGAAACCGCGTCCTCCAGGTCGAGTATCACCGCGTCCGCGGGCCCGGCCAGTGCCTTGCCGATGCGGTCCGGCCGGTCGCCGGGCACGTACAGCCAGCTGCGGGCAATCACTTCACGACGCCCTTTTCCCGCAGCGCGGCGACATCCACCCCGTACCGGCCCAGGACCTCCTCGGTGTGCGCGCCGAGCGGGGCGCCTGCCGACGTGATCCGCCCCGGCGTCTCGGACAGCCGGAACAACACGTTCTGCATCTTCACCGGCCCGAGCTCGTCGTCGTCGACCGTCGCGATCGTGCCCAGCGCGGCGAACTGCGGGTCGCTCATCACGTCCGCCGCCGTGTAGATCGGCGCGACCGCCGCCTCGGCCTCCTCGAACGCCTTGACCACCTCGTCGCGGTCCCGCTGCGCGATCCACGACCCGACCGCCTCATCGAGCAGATCCGCGTGCTTCGCCCGTTCCGCGCCCGAGGCGAACCACGGCTCGTCGATCAGCTCGGGGCGCCCGACCAGTCGCATCACCCGTTCCGCGATCGTCTGCGCGCTGGTCGAGATCGCCACCCAGCTGCCGTCGCGCGTGCGGTAGGTGTTGCGCGGCGCGTTGTTTACCGACCGGTTCCCGGTGCGCTCCTGCAGCTGCCCGAGCTGGTCGTAGGCGATGATCTGCGGCCCGAGCAGCGTCAGGATCGGCTCGATGATCGCCAGGTCGACGACCTGCCCGCGCCCGGTCTGCTCCCGCGCCCGCAGCGCGGTCATGATCGCGTAGGCCGTCGTCAGCGCCGCGATCCCGTCGGCGAGCCCGAACGGCGGCAGCGTCGGCGGGCCGTCCGGCTCCCCGGTGATGGCCGCGAACCCGCTCATCGCCTCGGCCAGCGTGCCGAACCCGGGCCGCTTCGCGTACGGCCCGATCTGGCCGAACCCGGTGACCCGCGCGAGCACCAGGCCGGGGTTGATCTCGCGCAGCTCGTCGTACCCCAGGCCCCACCGTTCCAGCGTGCCCGGCCGGAAGTTCTCGATCACCACGTCGGCGTCGGCGACCATCTTCCGGAACACCTCCTGCCCCTCGGGCGCGCCGAGGTACAGGGTGATGGCCTTCTTGCCGCGGCCGAGCATCTTCCACCACAGGCCGACCCCGTCGCGCTGGGCGCCGTGGCTGCGGACCGGATCGCCCTTCGGGTGCTCGATCTTGATCACGTCGGCGCCGAAGTCGCCGAGCAGAGTCGCCGCCAGCGGGCCGGCGAAGAGGGTGGCCGTGTCGAGTACCCGGATCCCGGACAATGCGCCCGTCATGGGGCGTACCTGCCTTTCTCATCCCGGCGAGCGTCGTTTCGCCAGGAGGAACATCGGTAAACATCCTGTTTCGTCGCCGACGCATCGCGCTGGTCACCAAGTTCGCACTGATAACGGCGCTCCGTCAAGTTATGACTGGATATTGACCTGGCGTGGAGGCGGGTGTCACGATAACCCGCATCACTCCCAATGTTTCTCTAAGCGGAACGAGGTGACATGTCCGCGCGAAAGCTCATCGCCGCGCTCGGTGCGTGCGCCCTGCTCGCGACCGGTTGCGGGGGCTCGGCTCCGATGGGGGCCGCGGGCGCGGCCGCCGAGCGCGACGAGGGCCCGGTGAAGATCGGCGCGCTGCACCCGGTCAGCGGGTCCAATGCGGTGGACGGGCAGCAGATGCGCCGCGGCGCCCAGATGGCGGTGGACGCCATCAACGCGGCAGGCGGCATCAAGTCCCTCGGCGGCCGCAAGGTCGAGCTCGTCACGGGGGACACCCAGGGCAAGGCCGACATCGGCCAGAGCGAGGCGCAGCGGCTGATCTCGGCCGGCGCGGTCGGCCTGGTCGGCACCTACCAGAGCGCGGTCAGCACGAACGTCGCCGTGGTGGCGGAACGCAACCGCGTCCCGTTCGTCGCGGACGTGACCGCCTCCGACGCGATCTACGCCCACGGCTACAAGTACGTGTTCCGCGTGCAGCCGGGCAGCAAGGTCATCGCGACGGCGGCCGCGCAGTACCTCCAGCAGGTGTCGCAGCAGGCGGGCAGGCCGGTCAAGAAGGTCGCGTTCCTGCACGAGCAGAGCGACTTCGGCAGCGGCGCCGCGGAGGCGTTCACCGCGGCGGCCGAGCAGCTGGGCATCGAGGTCGGCCCGAACATCAGCTACGACGCGGCGAGCGTCAGCGACCTGACCGCGCAGGTCACCCAGGTCAAGGCGTCCGGCGCGGACGTGCTCGCGGTGGCCGGCTACTACCGCGACAGCCTGCTGGCCGCCAAGGCGATCGCCTCGGTCAAACCGGATCTCAACGCGGTATGGGGCGTCTCCAACGGCGCCTTCGACCAGCCGAAGTTCGTCACCGACGCCGGTGATCTCGGCGCGCTGTACTTCAGCACCAACTACCACTACGACGCGACCAACCCGCAGACCGTCGCGCTGCGCGAGCAGTACCAGCGCACCTACGGCGATCCGATGCGGACCGGCGCGGTGCTGTCCTACGACGCGGTCCAGGTGATCGCGCAGGCGGTCGAGAAGGCCGGCAGCACCGATCCGGAGAAGGTCCGCGATGCCATCGCCGCCGCCCAGGTCGCACCCCTGACCGTGGGCGCGGGCCCGATCCAGTTCGCCTCCAACGGCGACAACCGCAACGCCATGGCGGTCCTGATGCAGATCCAGGACGGCCAGGTCAAGCAGGTCTATCCCCCGGAGAAAGCCGAATCCCGGCCCGAGTACCAGGTGACGTGGCGGCCATGAGCGAAACAGCACAGGGGGCGGCGCTCGCCCCCGACGTCTCCCCACCCCAGAAGAAGGACCGCGGTTTCCTCGGCCGCGCCGGTGTCGTCGGCGGTGTCCTCGTCGTCGCGATCGTCGTCGCGCTGCTGCAGTCGGGCAGCGGGCTGGTGGTCTGGCAGTCGGTCGTCACCGGCCTGCTGACCGGCGGTCTGTACGGCCTGATCGCGATGGGCCTGACGCTGATCTTCGGCGTGCTGGACATCGTCAACTTCGCGCACGGCGCGTTGCTCGCGGTCGCGATGTTCATCTCCTTCGGCATGGTGCAGGCCACCGGCATGCACCCCTACCTGACGCTGGTCATCGCCATCCCGGCGTTGTTCCTGATCGGCGCGGCCGTCCACCGTGGACTGCTGTCCGGCACCGGCGGCAGCTCGCTGGAAAACCAGCTGCTCATCACGCTGGGCCTGTCGCTGCTGCTGGAAAACGGGCTGCTGATGTTCTTCGGCGCCGAGCCCAAGACCATCGCGCTGCCCGGCGACTTCCAATTCCCGCTGCTGGGCGCGGTCGTCGCGGGTTCGCGGCTCTACGCGTTCCTCGGCGCGATCCTGCTCGGCGCGCTGCTGTACTGGCTGCTGCGGCGAACTCGGCTGGGCACGGCGATCCGCGCGGTCGCCGCGAATGGGCCGGGCGCGGAACTGGTCGGCATCAACGTCCGCCGGATCCACACGCTCACCTTCGCGATCGGCACCGCGTGCGCCGGTGCGGCCGCCGCGCTGGCGGGACCGCTGGTCACCGTGACCCCGACGCTGGGCGAGCAGTTCAACATCACCGCGTTCGTCGTGGTGGTGCTCGGCGGGATGGGCAACGTGGTGGGCGCGCTCGTCGGCGGCCTGCTGATCGGGCTGGTCGAGCAGCTCACCACGATCTACCTCGGCGGGCAGTCCTCGCTGCTGGGCGTGTTCGTGGTGTTCATCCTCGTGCTCTTCCTGCGCCCGCAGGGACTCTTCGGGAGGCGCGCATGAGCACCATCACCATCGCCGGGCCGGCCGGCGCGGAGAAGGTCAAGGCACCGCCGCTGCGCCCGCAGAACCGGCAGCTCGCGATCCTCGCCGTGCTGGTGCTGGTCGCGATCCCGCTGCCGCTCATCCTGCCGCCCGCGCAGGGCGCGGTGGCCGTGCGGATCCTGATCTTCCTGCTGATGGCCGTCGGCTGGAACATCATGAGCGGTTTCGGCGGCATGTTCAGCTTCGGGCACGCGGCCTACTTCGGCCTCGGCGCCTACACCAGTGCCTACCTGCTGGTGAAGCACAACGTGTCGCCGTGGATCGGGATGGTCGCCGGGATGGCGGTGGCCGCGGCGGCCGCCGTGCTGATCGGCTACTTCTCGTTCCGCTACAAGCTGCAGGGCGCGTACTTCGCGCTCGCCACGTTCGCCTTCGCCGAGATGCTGCGGCTGATCGTGACCAGCAGCGCGTTCGCCAACAAGGCCGTCGGCTTCACCGTTCCGCTGATCCCGGACTCGTCGCTGTGGATGCTGCAGTTCGAGGCCGACTCGCCCGCGTACTTCTGGGTCGCGCTGGTGCTGGCCGGTGCGGCGGTCGCGATCAGCATCGTGTTCCTGCACTCCCGCGCCGGGAAGTACGTGACGGCGATCCGGGACGACGAGCTGGCCGCGGCCTCGCTCGGCACGCCGGTGATGCGGCACAAGCTGATGACGGTGGCGTTGTCCGCCGCGATCACCGCGGTCGCCGGCGCCTTCTACACCCAGTACTACCTGTTCGTGAACCCGGAGCTGGGTTTCGGCTCGGCGGTGTCGATCCAGGCGATCGTGCCGGTCGTGATCGGCGGCATCGGCACGATCTGGGGCCCGGTGGTGGGCGCGATCATCGTCGGTTCGCTCACCGACGTGACGGCGACACTGCTGCGCACCCCGCCGGAGTTCCTGGGCTTCCTGCAGGGGCGCAGCGGTCTGGACGTGGTGCTGTACGCGGTGCTGCTGATCCTGATCGTGCGCCTGCTGCCGAAGGGCATCGTCGGAACGATCGCGGCGAGGTGGCGTCGATGAGCATCGTCAGGGCCGACGGGATCGGCAAGTCCTTCCGCGGGCTGCGTGCGCTGTCCGATGTGGACTTCGAGGTGGCCGAGGGGGAGATCCTCGGCATCATCGGGCCGAACGGCGCGGGCAAGACCACGCTGTTCAACGTCGTCTCCGGCGCGCTGGCCCCGGACACCGGCCGGGTGGCGTTCGCTGGTCAGGACGTCACCGGCCGGGCGCCGGACCGCATCGCCCGTGCCGGGATGGTGCGCACGTTCCAGCTGATGCGGCCGTTTTCCAGCATGACCGTGCTGGAGAACGTCTGCCTGGCCGCGCAGCACCACCGGTTCGGCAGGCGCAAGCTGCGCGAACACGCGCTGGAGGTGGTCGAGCGGGTCGGGCTCGGGCCGTGGGCCCACCGGGCCGCGCCGGAGCTGCCGACGGCCGGTCTCAAGCGGCTCGAACTGGCCCGCGCGCTCGCGACGCGGCCGAAAGTCCTGCTGCTCGACGAGGTCCTCGCCGGGCTGGTGCCCGCGGAACGCGAACCGGTGCTGGACCTACTGGCGCGGCTGCGTGAGGAGGAGGGCGTGACCCTGCTGTTCATCGAGCACATCATGGCCGCGGTGATGCGGCTCGCCGACCGCGTGCTCGTGCTGGACCAGGGCCGCGTCATCGCCGTCGGGTCGCCGCAGGAGGTCACCAGCGACGCGCGTGTCATCGACGCCTACCTCGGTGAGGAGCCGACCCATGCTGACGCTTGAGAAGGTGTGCGCCGGATACGGGCGGATGCGGATCCTGCACGACATCGACCTGCACCTGGGCGAGGGCGAGATCGTCGCGCTGGTCGGCGCGAACGGCGCGGGCAAGACCACGACGCTGCGCAGCATCTGCGGCCAGTTGAAGGCGTTGTCCGGCAGCATCACGTTCAACGGCGCGCCGACCGCGGGCCGCCGTCCGGACCAGCTCGTGCGCGACGGTCTCGTGCACGTGCCGGAGGACCGGGCGCTGTTCGGCACGCTGACCGTCGAGGAGAACCTGCGGATGGGCGCGTGGACGCGCACCCCGGCGCAGGCGGCGAAGTCGCTGGCCGAGGTCTACGAGCTGTTCCCGGTCCTCGCCGAGCGGCGCACGCAGATCGCGCAGACGTTCAGCGGTGGTCAGCAGCAGATGCTGGCGATCGCCCGCGCGCTGATGGCGGCGCCGAAGCTGCTGATGCTGGACGAGCCGTCGACCGGCCTGTCACCCAAGCTGACCTGGACGATGCTCGAAGCGGTGCGGCGGATCCGGGACAACGGGGTGTCGGTGCTGCTGGTCGAGCAGAACGCCAAGCAGGCGCTGGCGATCGCGGACCGCGCGTACGTGCTGGAGAGCGGGTCGACCGTGCTGTCCGGCAGCGGCGCGGAACTCGCCGGCGACAGCCGGGTGCGGAAGGCGTACCTGGGACTGTGACAGCGGCCGAATCGACTCGACAGCTGGGCGCGTGGGTGTCCGAACTGGACACCCCGGACGTGGTGCGGGACCGGCTCGCGCTGGTCCTGCTGGACGTCCTCGGGGTGACCGCGGTCGGCGCGGCGCAGCCGGAGCAGCGGGCGCTGCGTGCGGCGTGGCGGGCGCCGGACGGGCCGGCGCCGTTGATCGGCGCCGGGCGGTCGGTGACCGTCGACGCGGCGGCGTTCCTCAACGGGATGGCCTTGGTGTCGCTGGAGCTCGACGAGGGCAACAAGTACGCCAAGGGGCACCCGGCCGCGCACGGTTTCCCCGCGGTGCTCGCGCTGGCCGCGGATCTGGACAGCACCGGCGCGGACACCGCGGCGGCGTTGCTGGCGGCTTACGAGGTGGCGTCGCGGTTCGGTCGCGCGACGTCCTTGACGCCCGGCGCGCACCCGCACGGCAGCTGGGGTGTGCCCGGTGCGGCGGCCGGGTGCGCGCGGTTGCTTGGGCTCGACGCGGAGCAGACCGCCGCGGCCATCGACACCGCGGCGGGCATGGCGATCGCCGGGCACTTCGATTCGGCGACCACCGGCAACCCGGTGCGCAACGCCTGGATGGGCGCTTCGGCCACCTCCGGTCTGGCGGCCGCACGGATGGCGGCCGCCGGGATGGCACGCAACACCGGCACCGCGGCGCTGTCCCTCGGCACACTGCTCGGCTCGTTCGACCCCGGCGAGCTGACCGCCGGTCTCGGAACGCGGTGGGACATCCAGCACGGCTACTTCAAGCGGCACGCGTCCTGCTCGTTCACTCACCCGGCGGCCGACGCGGTCCTCGCGCTGCGCGGCGAGTTCCCGGCGGCAGGCATCACGTCGATCCTCGTCGAGTCCCACGCGCTCGGCGCCGGGCTCACCGGCACGGACTGGACGAACCGGTTGTCGGCGATGTTCTCCACCCCGTTCGTGGTCGCCACCGCGGCACTGACCGGGCGGGTCGGCCCGGACAGCGCCCTCGACGACCCGGCGGTGCAAACGCTTGCGCGGCGGGTGCGGCTGGTCGCGGCCGACGACCTGACCGCCCGGCTGCCCGCCGAACGCGCCGCGCGGGTCACGGTCGCCTTCGACGACGGCACCACGCTCACCCGCGAGGTGCCCAACCCGGTCGGCGACGCCGACCACCACCCGCTGGGCGAGGACGACCTGGTCGCCCTGCTGAAGACGTGGCTGCCCCGGCAGCCCGGGCTCGTGGACCGCGCCGTCGCGGTCAGCAACGAGCTGCCCGGCCTGGCTCGCGCCGGGGACGCCCTGCGCGGGCTGGCCGGACCGGACGAGAAGGAGCTGAACTGATGCGTGCCCTCGCGGTGACGCCCATCCACCTGCCCGCGGAGGAGATCCGGCGGCGGCAGGCCCGCTACGACCGGCTCGCCCCGCCGGGCCTGGAGGTCGAGCTCGTCGACGTCGGCGCCGCCGCACCGGCCTCGCTGGACACCGACGAGTCCGTGCGCGCCTCGGAACGCCAGGTGGCCGCCGCGCTCGCCCGGGCGGGGGAGGGCTACGACCTGGCCTTCCCGGACTGCGTGCTCGACCCGGCGGTGCCGGACACCGTCGCGGCGGATCCGCGGCCGGTGCACGGGTTGCTGAAGCTGTCCGCGACCTACCTCGCGGGCAAGGGCGTGCGGTTCGGCGCCGTGGTGCGCAACGAGGCCATCGCCGCCGAGTTAGGCAAGCGCATCGCCGACTACGGGCTGAGCCCCTACTTCGCCGGCACGCGCGTGCTGGACCTGCCGTTCGAGGCGATCGCCGACACCGGCACGTGGAACCGGGCGCTGGGCGCCGCGGTGCGCGAACTGGCGTCGCTGGGCGCGACCGCGGTCATCAACGGCTGTTCGGCGGTGGATGTCGAACCCGCCGACCTGCCTGCCCGGATCGTCGACCCGACGGCGCTGGCGTTGCGGCTGCTGGCGGTGGAGGCGTGATGGATCTTGTCGTCGCGGGTGCCGGTGGCGGCCTGGCCGGTGCGCTGCGTGCCGCCGAACTCGGGCTGAGCGTGGTCGTCGTCGAGGCCAGCGAGCACTTCCGGCGCGGCAACAACACGTCGATGTCGACCGCGATGTTCCCCGGCGCCGGTTCGCGCTGGCAGGCCGAGGCCGGTGTCGACGACTCGCCCGAGCGGTTCGTCGCCGACATCATGGCCAAGACGAAGGGCAAGGCCGATCCGCGGCTGGCCCGTACGCTGGCGGAGGTGAGCGCGCCGCTGGTGGAGTGGCTGGCGGATTCGGCGGGGCTGCCGTTGTCGCTGGTCACCGACTTCAACTACCCCGGTCACGCGGTGCCGCGCTGCCACTCGATCCCGGGGCGGCACGGCTCCGGGGTCGTCGACCACCTGGCCCGGCGGGTCGCCGAGCACGAGAACATCGAGTTGCTCGCGCCGGCGAAGCTGGTGGACGTGCTCACCGGTGACGGCGGTGTCCGCGCCGCGGTGGTGCGGTACCCGGACGGTGCGGAGGAGGAGATCTCGGCCCGCGCGGTCCTGTTGGCCACCAACGGGTTCGGCGCCGATCGCGACCTGGTCGCCCGGCACCTGCCGGAGATCGCGGACGCGTTGTACCAGGGCAGCGACCAGTCGCTCGGCGACGCGTTGCGGATCGGCGAGAAGCTCGGCGCCGCGGTGGGTTACCTGGACGCCTACCAGGGCCACGGCGCGGTCGCGGCGAACGCGGGCACGCTGGTCGGCTGGGCGACGATCATCCACGGCGCGGTCCTGGTGGACACGACGGGACGCCGCTTCGGCGACGAGACCCGCGGCTACTCCGAGTACGCTGCCGAACTGGCCGCCCGACCCGGCGCGACGGGCTGGATCGTGCTCGACGAGACGATCTTCGAGCAGTGCCAGCCGTTCCAGGACTTCCGGGACACGGTCGCCTCGGGCGCGCTGGTGTGGGCTGATTCGGCTGAGGAGCTGGCCGCGGTGACCGGTTTGCCGGAGCTGGCCGACGAACTCGCCGTCGCCGGCGCGATCGCCCGCGGTGAGCGCGCGGATTCGTTCGGCCGCACGAACTGGGAACGCCCGCTGTCTGGCCGCCTCGCCGCGGTGCGGGTGGTGCCCGCGCTCTTCCACACCCAGGGCGGTTTGCTGGTGAACGAGAACGCCGCAGTCGTCGACGCCCAGGACCGGCCGATCCCCGGCCTGTACGCCGCGGGCGGCGCGGCGGCGGGCATCTCCGGTCACGGCGCCGCCGGATACCTGCCCGGCAACGGGCTCCTGCCGGCTTTCGGGCTGGCGTACCTGGCCGCGAACGACGTCGCACGTCGCCCGGCCTGATCGATCACGCGGAGGAAAACGAGAGATGGCAACGACGGAACTGCTGGTCCGCAACGTCCGGGTGGTCCGGCCCGACGGCCCCGACGGCGAGCCGGAACTGCTGGACATCGCCGTCAACGACGGCACGATCACGCGGGTGGCGCCGGACCTGTCCGCCGACGACGCTGCCAGGGTGATCGACGGCCGGGGCCTGCTGGCGTTCCCCGGCGTGGTCGACGCGCACCAGCACTGGGGCATCTACAACGAGCTGTCGACCGACACGCGCACGGAAAGCCGGGCGAGCGCGCAGGGCGGCGTGACGACGTCGCTGACCTACATGCGGACCGGGCAGTACTACCTGAACAAGGGCGGCAGTTACCGGGACTTCTTCCCGGAGGTGCTGAGCAAGTCCGCCGGCAACGCGTACGTCGATTACGCGTTCCACCTGGCGCCGATGAGCGCGCAGCACATCGAGGAGATCCCGTTCCTCGTCGAGGAGCACGGCGTCACGTCGTTCAAGATCTTCATGTTCTACGGTTCGCACGGGCTGCACGGCCGGTCGACGAGCCAGAGCGATTTCCTGATGATCCCGCCGGACGAGCGTTACGACATCGCGCACTTCGAGTTCGTGATGCGCGGGGTGCAGAAGGCGCGGGAAATCCTGACCGAGTACGCGCCGCACCTGTCGTTGTCGCTGCACTGCGAGACGGCGGAGATCATGACGGCGTACACGAAGATGGTCGAGCAGGACGGCTCGTTGACCGGGCTGCGGGCGTACTCGGCGTCGCGGCCGCCGCACTCGGAGGGCCTGGCGGTGACGATCGCGTCGTACCTGGCGCACGAGACCGGGTTGCCGAACATCAACCTGCTGCACCTGTCGTCGGAGAAGGCCCTTTCGGCGGCGCTGACCATGGCGTCGGCGTTCCCGCACATCGACTTCCGCCGCGAGGTGACGATCGGCCACCTGCTGGCGGATGTTGATACAGCGTCCGGGATCGGTGGCAAGGTCAACCCGCCGCTGCGGGAGCGCGAGGACGTGGAAGCCCTGTGGCGGCATGTGCTGGCGGGCGAGGTGGACTGGGTGGTGAGCGACCACGCGTGCTGCCGGGACGAGCTGAAGTTCGGCTCGGACCGGGAGGACGTCTTCCTGGCGAAGTCCGGTTTCGGCGGCGCGGAGTACCTGTTGCCCGGCCTGGTGGGCGAGGGCACGAAGCGGGGCCTGTCGCTGCAGAAGATCGCCGCACTGCTGTCGTGGAACCCCGCGCAGCGGTACGGCCTGCTGCGCAAGGGAAAGATCGCGGAAGGCTTCGACGCGGACTTCGCCCTGGTGGATCCGGACGTCCAGTGGACCGTGCGGGCGGCCGACTCGGAAAGCACCCAGGAATACACCCCGTTCGAGGGCTTCGAAATGACCGCACGAGTCACGGACACCTTCGTGCGAGGAAACCACGTATACGCGGACGGCAAAATCCAAGGCGAGCCCAACGGAAAATTCCTGAAGCGCGGCCGCTAAAACCACAACACCAACCGCCGCCCGGCAACGCAAAGCAGGCGACTACCCCAACCAGACCTCCCCCGCCCCCGATCCACAGCCGATCTTTAGTCGCCGACCAGGGTTGTCAAGGCACGCTTTCCCGCCTTGACAACCCTGCTCGGCGACTAAAACACAATCAGGCATCGGGGGCGGGGGTGGTCGAAAGGTGACCTTCCGGCGCCGTGAGGCGCATTTTCCGCGCGACAGCGCGGCTCTAAAGATCAAAAGAGTCCTCGCCGGACGGGCAGGCTCCGGGATGACCAGGGGTTGGGTGCCTCGGCTCACCTCGTGCAGTGGGTCGCCGGGTGGTCATCCCGTCGCCTTCCGGTTTGTGCATATCACCTTGAGCCAGGGCCGCAAGGTTGGCATGTTCGGCTGCCGGTTGGCGGCCTGGGTTGCGGCCCTGGCTCAAGGTGATCGTCCAGTGTCAGGCGACGGGATGACCACCCAGCTTCGTTTGTGTTCAGGGCGTTGCGCTACGCGCTGCCTGCTTCGCTGTCGCGCAGCCAGGTCCAGTTGTCCCGGATTTCTTCCGATGCTGCGCGGATCAGGGCCCGATAGCGGTCGATCGCCTCTGGCGTGAAGCGGTATTGCGGGCCGCAAATGCTGATCGAGCCGTGGACCTCGCCGTCGGGGCCGAACAGGGGGGCGGCGACCGAACCGGCTCCGGCTTGGCGTTCGCCGAGGGAGACCGCTACCCCCTCCCTCGCGGTTTCGGCCAGTGCGGTGCGCAGGGTGTCGACGTCGGTGATCGTCTTGTCCGTCAGCGGTTCCAGCGTTCGCCGCAGCACCGACTCTTGCCGGTCCTCCGGTAGGAAGGCCAGGATGACCTTGCCCGACGAGCCCGCGTGCAGGGGAAAACGACGGCCGATCTCCACCGTCATCTTGATCTCGCGCGGGCTCTCGAACTGGTCCAGGTACACCCGCTCGTCGCCGACCAGGCCGGACAGCGTGGTGGTCTCGCCGGTCTCGTCCCGCAGCCGGCGCAGTATGGGCGTCGCGACCGTGCGGGCGTCGAACCGGCGCAGGGCGCTCGCGCCGAGCGCTGCCGCGGCCTGGCCCAGCCGGTAGCCGTTCACGCCAGGATCGGTCGCCAGCAGCTCCCGCGACACGAGCGACTGCAGGATCCGGAAGACGACGGCCTTCGACAGTCCCAGCTCGCGGCTGATCGCGCTCACCCCCAGGTAACGGGGACCGCCGGCGAAGAGCAGGAGCACGTCGGCGACCCGGGCCGCGGCCTCGGTGCCGGTGTTGTCGTTGGCCGGTGCGAGCTTGCGTCCGGCGGTACTCTTGGTGGTCAAAGCCGATGGTCCTCGGGGTAGCGTTCCGGTGAGAGGAACGGTATTGGTGCAGCTACTCCCATACTGTACCGGTTCCGAGCAAGATCTGTTCCGGTCAGCGAGACAATGCGCGGGATGCACGGCGCGCGACGCTGGGGCAGGCTGGGGGCATGGCCGAGGACAGGGTGACGGTGCAGGTCGACGGGCGCCGGCTGTCGTTGTCCAACCTGGACAAGGTGCTCTACCCCGAAGCCGGGTTCACCAAGGGCCAGGTGATCGACTACTACGCCCGCGTCGCCCCGGTGATCCTGCCGCACCTGCGCGACCGGGCGCTCACCTTCCGACGCTGGCCGGGCGGGGTGCAGTCGAACCCGTTCTACGAGAAGGACGCCGGACGGCACGCCCCCGACTGGGTGAAGACCGCGAAGATCTCGGACGTGAACGCGTATCCGCTGGTCAACGACGTGCCGACGTTGATATGGGCGGCCAACCTCGCCGCGTTGGAACTGCACGTGCCGCAGTGGACCGTCGGCCCGCGTGGCGCCCGGCGCAACCCCGACCTGCTGGTGTTCGACCTCGACCCGGGCGAGCCTGCGACGATCGTCGAGTGCTGCCGCGTCGCCGAGCGGCTGCGCGACCTGCTGGCGGCGGACGGGCTCCGGCTCTACCCGAAGACCAGCGGCTCGAAGGGCATGCAGCTGTACGCGGCGGTGAAGACCGCGACACCGGAGGACACCTCGGCCTACGCGAAGGCCGCCGCGAAGAAGCTCGCCGCCGAGACGCCGGGCGAGGTCACCGCGGCCATGACGAAGAGCCTGCGGCCCGGCAAGGTGTTCATCGACTGGAGCCAGAACAATCCGCACAAGACGACCGTCGCGCCGTACTCGCTGCGCGGCCGCCCGGAACCGACCGTGTCCACACCAGTCACCTGGGACGAAGTCGAGTCGTGCCGCCGCCCCGCGCAGTTGAAGTTCCTCAGCGACGACGTCCTCGACCGCGTCGAGGAAATCGGCGACCTGTTCGAGGACCTGCACGACGCCCCGGTCAAACTGCCCCGGGCCCGCGCCGGACAGTAACGTCACCCGCATGAGCCCACGCTGGTACGAAGAGGGGGAGGAGCCCGACTACCGCTTCACCCTCGCCAACGAGCGCACGTTCCTGGCGTGGCTGCGGACCGCGCTCGCGCTCATCGCCGGCGCCGTGGCGCTCATGCAGTTCGTCCCGCAGTTCTCGATCGCCGGGTTGCGTGGCGTCCTCGCCGCGCTGCTCGCCGTCACCGGCACCCTGCTCGCGGCGTTCGCCTACCGGCGCTGGGCCCGGGTGCAGCGCGCGATGCGCAACAAGCGGCCGCTGCCGATGACGTGGCTGCCGGTCGTCGTCGGGTGGGCGGCCGCGCTCGCCGGGACGGTCGTCCTCGTGGTCGCGCTGGCCACGATCCGATGAGGGACCCCGGACTCCAGCCCGAGCGGACCGCGCTGGCCTGGCAGCGCACCGCGCTCGCCGCCGCCGTCGCGGCCGTTCTCCTGCTGCGCAGCGGCCTGGTCCGCGGCGCCCCGCTGGAGATCGCCGCCGCGGGGTGCGCGGCCGCGGTCGTGGTGCTGTGGTTCATCGCCGTGCGGCGGCCGCCGACGACCGGCAGCGCGCGGCACGTCCTCGGCGCGGCGACCATCGCGGTCGCGGCGGCCGGTCTCCTCACCGCGATCCAGGTCGTCCTGCTGCCCTGAACGCGTCGCGCAACAGGCGGAGACCGGCCACGATCCCGTCCGGCGACACGGCCCCGTAGCCGAGCGCGAGCCCCTGCTCGGGCGGCGAATCGGCGTAGTAGGTGTGCAACCGGTCGAACGCGACACCCGGGGCGTGCAGGGCCGACGTGTCGACCACCGACCTGGCGCACACGTGCAGGCCCGCGGCCGAGGGCACGAGCCGGAGCCAGTCGCCGAATTCCCGCTCCAGCGTGCGCACGATCAGCTCGTGCCGGGCTGCGTACTCGCGAGTGGCCTTCCGGACGTGCCGGGTCAGCAGGCCCTCGTCCAGGAACCGGGCGAGCGCGGCCTGCGTGGTGAGGTCACCGTGCCAGTCGGTGAGCTGTTTGGCCTTGAGCAGCGCAGGCCGCAGCGCGGCGGGGGCGATCAGGAAACCCAGCCGCAGCATCGGCAGCAGCGTCTTGGAGAACGACCCCACGTAGATGACCCGCCCGGCGCGGTCCAGGCTCTGCAACGGGTCCAGCGGCCGCCCGGCAAAGCGGAACTCGCTGTCGTAGTCGTCCTCGACGATCACCGCGTCCCGCCGCCCGGCCCACTCGAGCAGGGCGGCCCGGCGCGCCGGCGACATCGGTGTGCCCAGCGGGAACTGGTGCGACGGCGTCACGTACACCAGCCGGGCGGTGTTCGGGATCCGGTCCACGACGATCCCCTCGCCGTCCACCGGCACTCCGGTGACCCGCGCGCCGAGCGATGCGAGCAGCCGCCGCGCCGGGGGATAACCGGGTTCCTCGACCGCGACGCACGCCCCCGGTTCGACCAGCACCCGGCCGACGAGGTCGAGCGCCTGCTGCGCGCCCTGCGTGACCAGCACGTCTTCGGCCGCCGCCCGCACCGACCGCGCGATGCCGAGGTGGCGCGCGATCGCCGCGCGCAGTCCACTGTGGCCGGACGGATCGCCGTAGCCGGCCGGGATCTCGTGGCCCCGCAGGCTCTGCGAGACCAGCCGCCGCCAGGTCTGCAGCGGGAACAGGCTCGCGTCCGGCACGCCGACGCGGAAGTCGTAGCGCACCGGCGGCGCCTCGACGGGGTCCGGCAGGGTGTTCCAGAACGGCCGCGCGGCGAGCACGCCCCGGGGCGCCCGGCGGGGCTGCCGCGGTGCGGTGCCCGCGACGAACGTCCCGGCCCCGACGCGGCCGGTCAGCAGGCCCTCGGCGGTGAGCCGGTCGTAGGCGGCGGCGACCGTGTTGCGGGAGACGGCGAGGGTCCGCGCGAGCTCCCGCGACGGCTGCAGTCGCTCGCCTGGCCGGAGGCGTCCGTCGGCGATCGCGTCGCGGACCTGGCGGTAGATCTGCGCGACGAGGTCACCGCCGGTCAGGCTGATGTGCAGGTCCACCACGGCTCCGGAAATGGCCCAAACAAGCAGATAGGAATTGGAGCTTACCTCGGGCCAATCGGCTGCCTAGCGTTTCCGCCATGACGACAGCCGACCTCTGGTTCGACCCGAAGTGCCCGTGGGCCTGGATCGCCTCGTGCTGGCTGCTGGAGGTGGAGCGGGTGCGGGACGTGCGGGTCCGGTTCCACGTGCTGAGCCTGTCGCTGCTCAACGAGGGGCGTGCGGTGGAGCCGTGGTACCGGGAGTGGCTGGACAGCGCCTGGGGCCCGGCGCGGGTCGCGATCGCCGCGGAGCGCAGGTGCGGCAACGAGGTGCTGCGTGACCTCTACACCGCGCTGGGCAGGCGGATCCACCTCGACCGCGCGCCGCTCGGGCCCGACCTGTACCGCGAGGCGCTGGCCTCGTGCGGCCTGCCGGTGGACCTCGCGGAGGCCGCCGCCACCACCGAGCACGACGAGGCGCTCCGCGAGAGCACCGCGGCGGGGCTCGGGCCGGTCGGGGAGGACCTGGGCACGCCGACGATCCACGTGACCGGCCCTGACGGCGAGGTCAACGCCTTCTTCGGCCCGGTGGTCACGCCGGTCCCCCGCGGTGACGCGGCGGGCCGGCTGTGGGACGGCGTGGTGCTGGTCGCGGGCACCGACGGTTTCTTCGAACTGAAGCGGGCCCGCACGCGCCGCCCGGTGGCGTCATGACCGCCGCGCGGGTGCTCGCTGTGGCGCAGCAGGCCAATTCGTTGGGTGACGGCGCTTATTACGCCGCGTACGCCCTTGGGCTGCCGCTCGGCTGGGCGGCCGTCGCAGGAGTGGGTGTGGGCCACCGCGCCGACGGGTACGGGCCGCACCGGGGCGTGTCATGACTGCCGCGCGGGTGCTCGCCACGGCGCAGCTGGTCAACTCGCTCGGCGACGGCGCCTACTACGTCACCTCCGCCCTGTACTTCACCCTCGTCATCGGTCTGCCGCCGGCCCAGGTGGGGCTCGGGCTGACGCTCGGCTGGGCGGCAGGCGCGATCGCCGGGGTGTGGGCCGGTCACCTCGCCGACCGGTACGGGCCGCGGCGGGTCGCGGTGCTGCTCGCGCTCGGCACGGCCGTCGCGCTCGGCGGGTTCGTCTTCGCCACCTCGTTCCCCGCCTTCCTCGCACTCGCGGGCGCCTACGCCTGTGGCCAGAGCGGGCTCGCCGCCGCACGGCAGGCGCTGCTCGCCGGTCTGGTCGAGCCCGCCGGCCGAACCCGGGTGCGCGCCCACCTGCAGGCGGCCACGAACGCGGGGCTCGCGATCGGCGCCGCGGCCGGGGGCGTCGCGCTGCAGGCCGGCACCGCGCTCGCCTACCAGGTGGTGTTCGCTGCCGACGCCGCCGGGTTCGTGGGCGCGGCGGTGATCCTGTCGCGCGTGCCGGAAGTCGCCGTGGTCCGCGACAGCCCGCGACGGGCGGTGCTGCGCGACCGGCCGTACGCGGTGCTGGCCCTCCTGCACACGATCATGATGCTGAACATGCCGCTGCTCAGCCTGGTCATTCCACTGTGGATGGTCGAGCGGACGGACGCGCCTGCCTGGCTGGTGTCGGTCCTGCTGCTGGTCAACACGGTGAGCGTGGTGCTGTTCCAGGTCCGGGTCGCGCGCCGGGTGTCGGGGCTGCGCACCGCCGCCCGTGCCGCGCGCGGCGCCGGGATCCTGATGCTGCTCGCCTGCGCGGTGTACGCGTCGTCGGCGGGCGTCTGGGTGGTGCTGCTCGTCGCGGCCGTCATCCAGGTGGCGGGGGAGATGCTGCTCGCCGCGGGCGCCTGGGAGATCAGCTTCACGCTCGCGCCCGACGGGAAACAGGGCCAGTACCAGGGGTTCTTCGCCTCCGGCGTGGCGATCGCCCGGATGGCGGGGCCGGTGCTGCTGACGACGTTGGTCCTCGGCGGTGGTGTGGTGGGGTGGCTGGTCCTCGGCGCGCTGTTCCTGCTGACCGGTCTCGGGTTCGCGCCCGTGACGCGGTGGGCCGCTCGCGAGCGCTTCCCGGAATGGTCTTCCGGCCCTAGGCCCGGCGCCGCGCACGTTCCTAGCATCGGGTCCTGACCGTTCAACGGCGAACGAGGAATCGAGGCGGCAGAACTCATGGCGGGCAACAAAGCGGTCACCTATCTGGGACCCGGCAAGGTCGAGGTCGACACCATCGACTACCCGACCTTCTCGATGAAGGACGGCCCCGGCGTGCACCAGGCCAACGTGGGGCGGGAAACCCAGCACGGTGTCATTCTCAAGAACGTCGCGACCAACATCTGCGGCAGCGACCAGCACATGGTGCGTGGCCGCACGACCGCGCCGGAAGGGCTGGTGCTGGGCCACGAGATCACCGGCGAGGTGGTCGAGACGGGCCGGGACGTCGAGTTCATCAAGGAGGGCGACCTGGTCTCGGTGCCGTTCAACATCGCCTGCGGACGGTGCCGCAACTGCAAGGAGGGCAAGACCGGGATCTGCCTCAACGTCAACCCGGACCGGCCCGGGTCGGCCTACGGTTACGTCGACATGGGCGGCTGGGTCGGCGGGCAGGCCGAGTACGTGATGGTGCCGTACGCGGACTGGAACCTGCTGAAGTTCCCGGACCGCGACCAGGCCATGGAGAAGATCCTCGACCTGGCCATGCTGTCGGACATCTTCCCGACCGGTTTCCACGGCTGCGTCAGCGCGGGCGTCGGCGTCGGGTCGACCGTGTACATCGCGGGCGCCGGACCGGTCGGGCTGGCCGCGGCGGCGTCGGCGCAGCTGCTCGGCGCTGCGGTGGTGATCGTCGGCGACCTCAACGCCGACCGGCTGGAGCAGGCCCGTAGCTTCGGCTGCGAGACGGTGGACGTGTCGAAGGGCGACCCGAAGGACCAGATCGCCGAGATCCTCGGCGTGCCCGAGGTCGACTGCGGTGTCGACGCGGTCGGGTTCGAGGCGCGCGGACACGGCAAGGAAGCGTCCGACGAGCACCCGGCGACCGTGCTGAACTCGCTGATGGACATCACCGCGGCGGGCGGCGCACTGGGCATCCCGGGCCTGTACGTGACCGGCGACCCGGGCGCGGCCGACGAAGCCGCGCGGCACGGCTCCCTGTCCATCCGGATCGGCCTGGGCTGGGCGAAGTCGCACGCGTTCACCACCGGACAGTGCCCGGTGATGCGCTACCACCGGCGCCTGATGATGGCGATCCTGCACGACCGGGTCCAGATCGCGAAGGCCGTCAACGCGACGCCGATCCCCCTGTCCGAGGCCCCGCGGGGCTACCAGGAATTCGACCACGGCGCGGCGCGCAAGTACGTGCTCGACCCGCACGGGTTGCTGGCCAACGCCTGAGGGGGTGCCGTGCCGGGGGCGCACTGCTCCCGGCACGGCCGGTCAGCCGTAGGCGCGCAGGAAGGTGTCGACAGCCGCGGCGGCGACGGCGTTCCGTTCGGCCGTCGGGAGCGCCCGCGTGCCCAGCCGGGTCCGCGACTCCAGGGGCGCGGTGAGCAGCGCCCCGAACTGCTCCGCCGCCCGCGCCGGGTCCGTGATCTTCAGCCGGCCCTCCAGGGCGAGGCGGGCCAGGCGGTCGGCGAGCGCGTCGGTCACGACGTTGGTTCCGGCGCGCGTCTGGACGGTGTCCAGTAGTTCCGGGAAGCGTGCCAGTTCGGCCTGCAGGAGCCGCCGGAACGCCCACGACCGGTCGTCGGTGTAGCAGTCGATCAGCCGGCGGCCCACCTGCTCCAGCGCGGCCCGCAGGTCCTCGCCCGCGTCGCGGAGCCGGTCCACCGCCGCCAGGTTGTCCGCGATCGCCTTGGCCGCCTCCGCCGTCATCGACTCGCGGAACAGGTTCGCCTTCTCGCTGAAGTGGTTGTAGACCGTCGGCTTCGCCACGCCGGCTTCGGCCGCGACCTCGGCGACGCACGCCTGCGCGTAGCCCTGCCGCGCGAACACCGTGAACGCCGCGTCCAGGATCGCCTGCCGTTTGTCGATGCGTCCACGCGTGGCCATACCCGCATGCTACTCGAATTGAACCCGTGGGTTCACTGTTCTGATGAGTAAGCTAACTTGAACCCATGAGTTCAATCAGCGCGGACGAACGCCTCGACCCGGCGCTCGTCCGGATGATCACCGCGGTCCTGCTCGGCGGGATCCTGGGCATCCTCAACAGCACGATGGTCGCCACCGGCACGGACGTCCTCGCCGCCGACTTCGGCGCCTCGCTGAGCACGATCGGCTGGGCCACCACCGGTTTCCTGCTCGCCGTCACCGTCGCCATCCCGTTCACGACGTGGGCCGTGGACCGCTTCGGCGGTCGCCGGATGTGGCTGTCCGGGCTGGCCGTGTTCCTGGCCGGCTCGCTGGCCGCCGGGTGCGCGTGGGACGTCGGCAGCCTCATCACCGCGCGGGTCGTGCAGGGTCTCGGCGCCGGCATCCTCGACCCGCTGGTCCTGACGCTGCTCGCGCGCGCCGCCGGACCCGCTCGCGCCGGGCGCGTGATGGGCCTGATGGGCGTGGTGCTCTCGCTCGGGCCGGTGCTCGGCCCGGTCGCCGGAGGCGCGGTGCTGGACGTGCTCCCGTGGCGGTGGATGTTCCTGCTCAACGTGCCGCTCGGGCTGGTCGCCGTGCTGCTCGCGCTGCGCTCCGTCCCGCGCGACGACGGTCCGGCGGCGGTCCCGGCGCCGCTCGACGTGCGTGGGCTCGCGCTGCTCGGGCCGGGGTTCGCTGCCCTCGTCCTGGCGCTGTCGCAAGCCGCGGAGCACACCGCGTTCGCCACCGCGTCCGTGCTCGTCCCGCTCGTCGCCGGTGTCGTCCTGCTGCTCGCGTACGGCGGGCACGCCAGGCGCGCCGCGGCGCCGCTCATCGATCTGCGCCTATTCGCGCGGGGCGGGTTCACCGCGAGCGTCGCCGTGATGGCGCTCGTCGGGCTCGGCACGTTCGCGAACCTGTTCGTCCTCCCGCTCTACTACCAGCAGGTGCACGGCCACGGCGTGCTCGCCGCCGGGCTGCTCGTCGCGCCGGTCGGCCTCGGCGGGGCACTGTCGATGCCGCTGGCCGGGCGGCTGTCCGACCGGATCGGGGCGCGGGTGCTGGTGCGCGCGGGCGCGGTCGTGGCCCTGCTCGCCGGGCTGGCGTTCACGTGGATGGGCCCGGACGCGGGTCAGGCGTGGCCCGCGGTGGCCGCGTTCGTCATGGGTCTGGGGCTCGGCTTCGTCGGCGCGCCCACGATGGGCTCGCTGTACCGGACGCTGCCCGCGGAGCTGGTGCCGCAGGGCAGTTCGGCGCTGTACATGCTCAACCAGCTCGGCGCGTCGATCGGCGTGGTCGTCGTGACGCTGATCCTGGAAACCGCGGGTGACGCGATGGCCGGTTTCCACGGCGTGTACTGGTTCGCGGTCGGCGCGCTCGTCGTCGTGCTGGCGGCGAGCCCGCTGCTGCCCGGGAGGGCGGAGCGGTGAAGACGGTGGTCATCACCGGCGGCACCGACGGGATCGGCGCGGGAGTGGCGCGCGAGCTGCTGGCGCGCGGCGACCGGGTGGTCGTCGTGGCCCGGAACCCGGCGAAGGCGCCGCCGGGCGCGGAATTCGTGCACGCCGACCTGAGCCTGGTGGCGGCGGCGCACGCGGCAGCCGACGAAATCACCGCGAAGCACCCGCGGATCGACGCGCTCGTGCTGTGCGCCCGGTACTTCCGCTCCCGCAAGCACGTGACCCCCGAGGGCTTCGAGGACAACTTCGCGCTGTTCTACCTGAGCCGGTTCGTGCTGGCGGAGCGGCTGGCCGGTGCACTGTCCGAAGCGGACACCCCCGTGATCGCCAACGTGGCCGGGCCGGGCGCCCCGTTGGACGTCGTGAACCGGGACGACCTCCAGTTCGCCCGGCACTACGATCCGGTCGGCGCGATGGTCCAGGGCGGCAAGCTCAACGACCTCCACGGTGTCTCGTTCGCCGAGCGGCACCCGCGGATCCGCTACGTGCTGGTGCACCCGGGCGTCACGGCGACCAGCTTCGCGGGTGAGTACGACGCCGCGAGCGCCCGGCAGCTGGACCGGATGAAGCGGTTCGGCAAACCGGTGGGTGAAGCGGTGGCCCCGATCGTGCGGGCGCTCGACTCGCCGCCCGCCGAACCGTTGAGCGCGTTCGTCGAGGGCAGGCGCATCGCCGTGGACGGGCCTGCCTTCGACGTCCAGGTGGCGAGGTGGTTGCACGCCGAAACGCTGCGGCTCAGCGGAGTTTCACCCGAAACTCCGGCGCGTCCCGGCTGAGCACCGTCGCCTCCGAGCCCGGCAGTTCGGCGCTCAGTGCGTCGAGCAGCCGGGGCACGTCCGCGGCCGCCGTGGTGTGCAGGGCTTCCGCGACGATCAGCACCGACCGCGTCGCCGGGGTGACGGCCGATCGCGCGCTCTGCCGGTGCGTCCATCGGCGGGCGTGCGCCCGGCCGTGCTCGTCCGCGAACACGATTTCCCCCGGGGCCGCGTGCTCGGTGTCGCCGGAGAACGCCGCGTACTCCTCGGTTCCCGTCGCGTACCGGACTTCCAGCAGACCGTCGAGCGCGTCCGCGTCGAACACGGCGACCGGGATCGCGAACGCGAGCGAAACCGCGTTGCCCAGGTCGATCATCGGGTGGATCGACGGCAGCGACCCGTCCTTGCGGAACCGGCGCAGCAACGATTCCGCCGCGCACCGGTACTGCGTCGGTTTCAGGCCCATCCGCGCGAACGCCTGCCGCCACGCCTGGATCTCCGGCAGCGCGGACTCCGGGCCGCCCGCGAGCCGCTCCGCCGCGATCCGCCAGTAGCGCGACGGATCACTGGACGGCCGCGCGTCCTCCGCGTACAGCACACCCGGGACCAGCTGCGGGAAGTCCGACCAGATCGCGTCGGAATGCCGGAAGCGGATCATTCGGCGGCCAGCCGGACGGCGAGGGCGGCGAACGTGCCCGCGAAGACCCGGCGCATCCACGCCCGCACCCGCGGCCGGGACAGCACGCGGTCGCGCATCGCCGCGGCGGCCACTCCGTAGGCGACGAACACGACCAGCGTCAGCGCCATGAACACCGCGCTCAGCTCGGCCATCGTCAGCAGCGAGCGCGGATCACCGGGGTGCACGAACTGCGGCAGGAACGCGAAGAAGAAGATCGTGAGCTTCGGGTTGAGCACGTTGACCAGCACCGCGGACACGATCACCCGGGCGGCCGACCGCGGCGCGGGCGCCTCCGGCGGCCGGTCCGGCTCCCGCAACGCCGACCACGCCAGGTAGAGCAGGTAGGCCACCCCGGCGTACTTGATCACCTGGAACGCCACTGGGCTGGCGTGCAGCAGCGCGGCGAGGCCGGTGATCGCGGCGATCGCGTGCGGAACGGTGCCCAGCGTGCAGCCGACCGCGGCGATGACGCTCGCCCGCGTGCCGTGCGCCAGGCCGGCGCTCATGGTCAGCAGCGCACCGGTGCCGGGCGTGGCCACGACGACCAGCGCGGTGAGCAGGAATTCGACGGACATGGGACCACCATGGCGGGATACTGGTCCGGTGGACAGGTCCAAACCCGAGCCCGTCGAGCGGTCCATAACGGGATCGGACTTCCTCCAGCTCGACATCGGCGAGGCCCCGCCGGGCGGGCGGTCGGCGTGGCTGGCGGCGCGCCTGCGGGACGCGATCGCCGACGGGCGCCTGCCGGTGGGCAGCAGGCTGCCGCCGACGCGGACGCTGGCCGCCGAGCTGGGCGTGTCACGCGGGGTGGTGACCGAGGCGTACCAGCGGCTCGTCGAGGACGGGCACGTCGCCGGGCGCGGCCGGGGCGGAACCGTCGTGGTGGCGGTGCCCGTCACCGCGTCTCCCGTACCGGTTCCCGCGCCGAGTGCGGACGTCGTGTTCGAGCCGCGGCCGGACGTCTTCGACCGGTTGCGCGCCGCGCCGGCCCGCATCGACCTCACCCCCGGCGTGCCGGACCTGGCCGCGTTCCCGCGGGTGGCGTGGCTGCGCGCGGAACGGGCGGTGCTCGGCGGGCTGTCGGCGGCCGACTTCGGGTACGGCGACCCGCGGGGCGCGCCGGCGTTCCGGCTGGCGGTGGCGAACTGGCTGGCCCGCAACCGCGGCATCCGCGCCGATCCCGCCGACGTCGTCGTGGTCGCCGGGGTCGCGCAGGCGCTCGGCCTGCTCGCGACGGTGTTCCGCGCGCACGGCATCGGCGAGGTCGCGGTGGAGGACCCCGGTTCGCTCGGGGCGCGGCAGCACCTCCGCAACAGTGGCCTGGCCACCCCGCCGGTGCCGGTCGACGACGAGGGCGTCCGGGTGTCCGAACTGCGGTCGCCCGCGGTGTTGTTGACGCCCGCGCACCAATTCCCGGCGGGCGTGGTGCTCGGCGGCGAGCGGCGACGCGAGCTCATGCGCTGGGGCGGCCTGATCGTCGAGGACGACTACGACGCCGAGCACCGGTACGACCGCCCGCCGGTGCCCGCGCTGCGCGCGATGCTGCCGGAGCGGGTCTGCTACGCGGGCAGCATCTCGAAGCTGCTCGCCCCGGCGCTGCGGATCGGCTGGCTGCTGGTGCCGCCGCGGTACCAGCGGGACCTCGTGGACGCGAAGCGGTACGCCGACCTCGGCAACGCGGTGCTGCCGCAACTGGTGCTGGCGCACCTCATGACGTCCGGCGACCTGGAGCGGCACCTGCGCTTCGTGCGCCGAAGCCACCGGCGCCGCCGGGACGCGATGATCGACGCGGTCCGACGGCACCTGCCCGGCGTGCGCGTGCACGGCGCGGCGGCCGGCCTGCACCTGATGATCACGTTCGACCGCGAGCTGTCCGATGTGGACCTGGCGACCGCGGCGCTGTCCCGCGGCGTCAAGGTACAGCCGCTGTCCTGGCACCGCCAGCTCCCCGGCGCACCCGGCCTGGTGCTCGGCTACGGCGCCAGGCCGCCGGGCGAAATCGAGGAGGGCGTGCGGATCATCGCGGAGCTGGTGGCCCGGCCTCGGGGAACACGACGTTGACGGTCGTCATCACCAACGCGAAGCTGGGCGACGTGACACTGAAGCAGTTAGCGACGACCGGGCTGGGCGCGCCGGCCTCCGAGCCGGCGTGGGACGCGGTACTGGCGAGCACCCGATGAAGGTCGTGGTGGCCGACGACCCGCGGACCCTGGGCGCGGAGTGCGCCGGCGACATCCGGGCGGCCTTCGACGGTTACGCCCGGCTGTTCGCCGCGCACGGCATCGGGTTCGAGCAGGTGCGGGCGTTGGGCGCGGCGGCGCTGGCGGAAACGAGCGAATGGGCGCCGTCGCTGGGGGAGGAGCTGCTCGGGGTGGCCGAGGGCAGCGGGCTCGCCGGGTGGCAGCTCGGCGCACTGAACGGGCGCACCGAAATCCTCGCCGCGGCGGCCGTGACCGGCGAGGGGGAGTGCTCCACGTCGGTGGTGCTCGCGGACGGCTCGCCGCGCACGGTGCAGACCTGGGACTGGCACGACATCCTGCGCGACGGCATGACCGTCGTGTCCTGGCCGGGGGTGTGCACGTTCACCGAGGCCGGGGTGGCCGGCAAGATCGGCGTGAACTCCGGCGGGCTCGGCGTGCACTTCAACGTGCTGCGGCACGCCTCGGACCACGCGGACATCGGGGTGCCGGTGCACGTGGTGGCGCGGCGGATTCTGGACGAGGCGTCGACCGTCGAGGAGGCCACGGAACTGGCCTGCTCGGCGCGGTTGTCGGCGTCGTCGGTGATCACCGTCGTGACCGCCGACCGGGCGCGGTGCCTGGAACTGAGCCCGGCCGGGGTCGGCGTGGTCGACCCGGTGGACGGAGTTCTGTGGCACGCCAACCACTTCCTCGACGCGGCGCTCGCTCCCGGAGAGCGGACGACGGTCGACGTGTCGACGACGCTCGCCCGCGGCTCGTGGCTGCGGTCGCACGCCGCGGAACTCGGCGCGGCGGACCTGACCGCGCGGGCGCGTTCGCTGTGCGCGCACACCGAGGACGGCGCGGCGGTCTGTGCGCACCCGGACATGTCGCTGCCCGCGCACGAGCGGTGGGAGAGCCTGGCGACGATCTCGCTGGACGTGGTGGCGGGGCGGATGCACGTGCACACCGGCGGGCCGTGCTCGGTGACGCCGGAGAGCTGGGCGGAGTTCGCGGTCAGGCCCGCCGTGTCGACGCCCGTTCGATGAGGCCGATCGCCTGGGGTGCGCACGGTCCCGGGCGGCGCCTCGCCGGACAGGGATGTCGAACAGCAGCCGCGCGCAGGAGTCGCCGGCGTCGCGGGGCCGCAGGTCGATCGCGGTGATCGGCGGGTGCGCCAGCGCGGTGCTGTCCACACAGGACGCGAGCAGCAGGTCCCTGCCGATCGTCCGGCCGGCGGCGCGGATCACCGGCAGCACGGCGGCCGCAGCGCCGTCGGGCGCGCACGCCCGCGCATCGACGTCCGCGTCGGCGTTGAGCAGCGCGCGCACGTTGTCCTGCATGACTGTGCTGGGCGATCCGAACGCCATCTCCCACAGCCGCGGCCGGCGCCGGTGCCGCTCGGACCAGCCGAGGTAGGTGCGCTGCAGGGGGCGGCCCCAGTCGGTGACCGTGCTTGAGGCGAGCAGCGCGATGTGCTGCGCACCGGCCGTGGCAAGGTGGTCGAGGAGCTGTTCGAGCATCGCCGCGTGGTCGGACAGCACGACGCCCGCCGGTTCGCCGTTCGAGCGCGCGGCCGGGTTCGGGGTTCAGCCGAGCCGCCGCGCCACGGCGACCACGTGCTGCTTCGTCCGCTCCGACACCCGGCCGGAATCACGCAGCGCGTCCGACGCGGTGCATTCGCCACGGCGATCAGCGGGACGGGCTCATCCTTGCTCACCCGACGACGATATCCGTGCGCTGATCAGGGCTGCGGCGGGTAGGGGCCGGTGTTCAGGTCGATCTCGCTCTGCTCGCGGTCGGACAGCGACGCCTCCCGGTCGTCCCGCGACGCGGACCGGTCTTCCCGCGCGGACCTGCGGTCCCGCGCGGCCTGCTGCCGGGAAGTTCTCGCCGTGCCGTGGTCGTTCGCCGTCCGGTTGAGGTATTCCCGGAGGGCGTAGCGGTCCTCGGCCGCGGCGGCACGGTCGTCGGCCGCCGCCAGCCGGTCCGACTCGGCGTCCGCCATGAACGCGGCCACCGCATCCGGATCGTCCGCCGCCAGTTCCTTCTCCCGGCGGGTCGCATCGGCTTCGCGCTGCAGGGCCACGCGCTCCCGGGCCTCGGCGTCGCGGAGGGCCTTCGAAATCGTGTGCCGTTCGTGCCGGTCCTGGGTCTCGCCCACTTCCGCCAGCCCGTCCCGCTCGACGGCCGCCCTGTCCCGGCGGTCGGCCGCCCGGTCGCGGGCGTCGGCCAGGTCGTCGCGCTCGTTGGCCGCGCGGTTCCGGTCCTCGGCTCCCTCCGCCATCTCCCCATGTTCACACGTCAGCGCGCCGGGCGTTGCCACTCCTCGCAAGACTCGTGACTCTTTTTTCAGCCGTTTCGCTTCGTCGCGGTGACGGGCGGCTGTCGCTCGCTCACCGGCTGCCTGGTCGCAGGTCGCGTTGGCGTGCAGCCGCGCGGCGGTGGCCGTGATGGTGATCTCGGTGCTGGTGCAGCACGCCCGGGCGGCGCCGGTCAGGACGGGGTCGTCCGGCCGTTCAGTGGCCATGTACGGGTGTGCCCGCGCACGAACCGGCGAAACTCGCCTGCGGTGGAATATCCCGTCGCGGGCCCGCCGTTGCGCCGGACATGAAGGCAATCGCACTGCAGGAGTACGGTTCGGCGGACGACCTCCGGCTGGCCGAGCTCCCGGATCCCAAGGTCGGTCCGGGGGAGGTGCTGGTCAGGGTGAAGGCGGCCGGTGTCAACCCGGTCGACTGGAAGCTCGCCGCGGGCGGGCTGGACGGCCTGATGGAGGTCCGGTTCCCCCTCGTGCCCGGCTGGGACGTGGCCGGGGTCGTCGAGAAGGTGGGATTCGACTCCGGGGAGTTCGCCGTCGGCGACGAGGTTTTCGGCTACGTCCGGAAGGACTGGGTGCAGCAGGGCGCCTACGCCGAGCTGGTGACCGCGAACGTGCGGATGCTCGCGAAGAAGCCGCGTTCGCTGGACTTCGCGCAGGCGGCCGGCGTGCCGCTGGCGGGGCAGACGGCGTACCGCTCGCTGAAGCGCGTCGGGCTGCGGGCCGGTGAGACGGTGCTGATCCACGCCGCGGCCGGTGGCGTCGGGTCGTTCGGCACGCAGATCGCGGTCGCGCTCGGCGCGCGGGTGATCGGCACGGCGAGCGAGCGCAACCACGACTACCTGCGTGAGCTGGGCGCGGAGCCGGTCACCTACGGCGAGGGCCTGGCGGACCGGCTGCGTGAACTGGGCCCGATCGACGCCGCGGTGGACTTCGTGGGCGGCGACGCGGTGGAGGTGTCACGGGAGTTCGTGAGCCGGGACCGGATCGCGTCGATCGCCAACCCGGAGGTCGGCGCGCACGGCTACGTGTGGGTCCGCCCGGACGGCGCCGAACTGGCCGAGCTGGCGAGCCTGGCGGACGAGGGCAAGCTGACGGTGCACGTCGAGCGGACGTTCCCGCTCGCCGAGGCCGCCGACGCGTGGCGCCTGAGCCGGCAGGGCCGCACGCGCGGGAAGATCGTGCTGACGGTCTAGCCGTAGGGATCATCGACGTTGTCGATCGAGGCGAAGACCTCCGTGTCGGGTGCTGCCACCTGCGCCGACTTCTTCCGCCGCGCCGCCGCCCACGGCATTCCCGCCATCCTCGAACGACCGCACGGCAGCACTGCCCACACCGCCTTCAACGGCCAACCCATCACCCGCGTCAGCAACCTCGCGGGGCAAAACGGCTAGCCGACGAAGATGCAGAACGGGTGCCCGGCCGGATCGGCGTAGACGTACAACGGTTCGTCCGGGTCGTCGCTGCGGTCGCGGAGCAGCCGGGCGCCGAGGTGAAGGGCCCGCTCGTGCTGGGCTTCCAGTTCGGCCTTGGTGGGCACGGTGAGGTCGAGGTGCAGCTGCTGCGGCACGGGGCCGTCCGGCCACGTCGCCGCCGGCAGGGTGTCGACCTGCTGGAAGGCCAGCTGGGGGCGGCCGTCCGGCGTGCGGAGCACGAGCCAGTCGGCGTCGCCGTCCTCGTCGCCCGGCCGGTACACGAGCCCGAGCAGCTCGCGGTAGAACTCCGCGAGCCGCCGGGCGTCGGTGCAGTCGAGGACGACCTGGCAGAACGTCGGCAGGGTCATGCCGATCATCCTGCCGCAGCCCGTCCGCCGCGGCAGGACAACGTGATCCGGCCCGGCTCGCCGGTCAGCTCACCGCGCGCTCGACCAGCGCCGCGATCTTCTCCTCCACCTCGGAAGTGACACCGGCCAGGGCGAAACCGGTCGGCCACATCGGACCGTCGTCGAGTGACGCCTGGTCGCTGAACCCGAGCGTGGCGTAACGCGCCTTGAACTTCTCCGCGCTCTGGAAGAAGCACACGACCTTGCCGTCCAGAGCGTAGGCGGGCATGCCGTACCACAGCTTCGGTTCGAGGACCGGCGCGGCGGCCCGGACCACGGCGTGGACGCGCTCGGCCATCGCTCTGTCCGACGGCGTCATCGCGGCGATCTTCGCGAGCACGTCCTGCTCGGCCTGCGCCGCCTTGTCCGCCCGGGAGCCGCGACGGGCCGCGGCCTTCAGCTCCTTCGCGTGGTCCCGCATCGCGGCCCGTTCTTCGGCGGTGAAGCCCTCGTGCTTCGTGCCCGCACTGCTGCCCATGGTGACCTCCTTCAGGTTATCGGCACGCACCGTGCCGTTACGCCTCATGATGCAGCGAGCCTGTCTGGCTGTCAACGGCACGCAGCGTGCCGATAGGATGCGGGACATGACCGACCAGCCTCGGCGCCGCGGCGCCGCCCGGACGGACGAACTGCTGCAGGTGACGCTCGACCTGGCCACGGAAGTCGGGTACGCGGGCCTCAACATCGAGGCGGTCGCGCGCCGGGCCGGCGTCGGGAAGCACACGATCTACCGGCGCTGGCCGTCGATGGCCTCGCTGCTGCTGGACGCGCTCAGTCGCGTGTGGACGACCGACCTGGACTACCACGACACCGGCGACGTCCGGGCCGACCTGCGTGAGCAGTTCCTGCGGTCCGCGCCCGCGCTCTCCCAGCCGCCGATCGGCCCGGTCTACCGCGCGGTGATCGCCGAAGCCCAGTCCGATGCCGCGTTGCGGGAGACCCTGCACGAGCGGTTCCTGGCGACCGTCGAGCAGAGCACCTTCGACCGGATCGCCCGAGCCCAGCGTGCCGGCGAACTGGTCGCCGACGCGGATCTGCGCTTCCCGGCAGAGGTTCTCTGCGGCACCCTCTACTACCGCTGGTTGCTGTCCACGAAGCCGATCGACGAGGAGGCCGTGAACAGCCTGGTCGACATGTTCATGGCCGCCTACGGCGCG
The DNA here is from genome assembly GCF_000231075.2 of Amycolatopsis sp. ATCC 39116. Classification (NCBI taxonomy): domain Bacteria; kingdom Bacillati; phylum Actinomycetota; class Actinomycetes; order Pseudonocardiales; family Pseudonocardiaceae; genus Amycolatopsis; species Amycolatopsis sp. ATCC 39116. Next base: position 202,909 of record NZ_AFWY03000007.1, read on the forward strand.
GGTTCACGCGTCTCCGGCGGACCCGCGTGATCTCGTCGTACGCCCGATGGGACTTGTCGGCACGGTGCCGAGCGCTCGGCGACGAGCGCATCCGTATCGACGCTCTTGCTTGAACGCTTCGGCTACGGCCCCGACGGGCGCCTGGTCGTCGACGAGCGCGGACCGCTCGCGCGGCGGCCCTGCGACTTCCGCCACGCCGCGGTGAGCACCTGGCTGGGGTGGGGTTCCGCGGCCACGGCGGCGCAGTGGGCGGGGCAGTCGGTCTCTGTCCTGCGTGCACACGCATTGCGCACAGATCCCCGATCTTGATCGGGGTCCGCCGGTGAACATGAATCGGCCCCTACCGCGTTCTCGCTGGTAGGGGCCGGTTTTGTGTGTTGGAACCTGGGTGCCCTCGGCAGGATTCGAACCTGCGACACCTGCCTCCGGAGGGCAGTGCTCTATCCCCTGAGCTACGAGGGCCCATCGCTGGGCGACGTGACACAGCCTAGCGCACCCGTGTTTCCGCCCCGTGAGCGGCTACCCCTTCGGAGGGGGCGGCGCGGTCGCCGCTCGGTTAGGCTGCGCGAAGAAGGCAAGCCTTACCTGCCATTGCATACATGCGCATATCACTATATATTCCGGGTGCGGGACAGAGGAGGACACCAGCGCATGGGACACGGCCACGGACACCAGTCGCCCGGTAGCGCGTCCGCCCGCTATCTGCCACGGCTCGCCGCGGCGCTCGGGATCGGCCTCGCCTTCCTGTTGCTCGAAGTCGTCGTCGGGGTGGTCACCGGGTCGCTCGCGTTGATCTCCGACGCCGGGCACATGCTCACGGACGTCCTCGGGCTGGCGATGGCCCTCACGGCGATCGTCCTGGCGCGGCGGTCCGGGCCGACCTACCGGCGCACCTTCGGGCTCTACCGGGCCGAAGTGCTCGCCGCGCTGGCCAACGCCGTCCTGCTCTTCGGGGTGGCAGGCTACGTGATCTTCGAGGCCGTCGAGCGGCTCGCGAACCCGCCGGAGGTGCCCGGCCTGCCCGTGCTGCTCGTGGCGGTCGCCGGGCTCGCCGCGAACCTCGTCGCCTTCGCCCTGCTCCGCGACGGCTCCAAGGAGAGCCTCAACCTGCGCGGCGCGTACCTGGAGGTCCTCGCCGACCTGATCGGGTCGGTCGGCGTCCTCGTCAGCGGCGTGATCACCCTGACCACCGGCTGGCGCTACGCGGACGCCCTGATCGGTGTCGCGATCGGACTGTTCGTGCTGCCTCGCACGTTCACCCTCGCCCGGCGGGCGCTGCGCATCCTGTTCCAGCACGCACCCGCCGAGGTGGACGTCGAACGCATCAGCGCGGACCTCGCCGAGCTCGCCGGCGTGTGCGACGTGCACGACCTGCACGTGTGGACGCTCACCTCGGGCATGGAGGTCGCCTCCGCGCACCTCACCCTGGAACGCACCGCGCAACCGGCCGAGGTGCTCGCCGCCGCGCAGACGCTCCTCAAGGAGCAGTACTCGATCGAGCACGCCACGCTGCAGTGCGAACCACGCGAATCGGCGGCGCGCTGCCAGGAACTCAGCTGGTGACCACGGCTGGGCTTGCTCCGCTCTGCACCCTCAATCCGCCGTAGCAGCCGCCGGGTCTCCGTCTATCCACCAAGCCGGAGGCCACCCGGCCAGGGGAGGGGCCGCAGCCCCGAAAGCCGCGACTTTCCACTCCTCGCCGATCCTGTGCATCAGCAGATCCATCGAAACCGGCAGCACGGATGGGGTGTGCACCAAGTACCCGTCCGAGTGCGTGCCGAGTGGTGCCATGCGGACGAGTTCATCTTCGACGGCGAGAAATCGCAGTTTCTTCATGCCGGTTCGATTCGCTGACAAGCCACGCTTCGGCATACAGCCGGCCATAGCGGACTGGTGAGAACGGACAGGACGGTGAGGAGCAGGCCCACCAGGCCCCCGAAACAGGGCGTCAGGGGAAGGGCAGCGGCTGCGCGCCCCGCGCGGTGAGCATGTTCCGCATCACCGTCATCTCCGCCCCCTGCGAGGTCAGGATGCTCTGCGTCAGCGCCTTCACCGCGGACACCGACGTGTGATCGTGCGCGTACTGCGCCATCTCGGTGCCGCCCTGGTGGTGCCTCAGCATCAGCTGCAGGAAGTACACGTCCAGCTCGGTGCCGGACAGCGAGCGCAGCTTCGCCAGCTCGTCGTTGGTCGCCATGCCCGGCATCGGCGCGCCCGCGGCCGCGGCTGACGACGACGGCGCCATCGCCATGTGGTCGTGCCCCGCGTCGGCCGTCATCCACGTCATGTACTCGCCCGTGGCCTGCTCGGGCTGGCCCCACAGCATGAGCCAGCCCTTCATCCGGCCGACCTGCTCGCGCTGCGTGGACTCGATGTCGAACGCCAGCTGCTTCAGCTGCGGATCGCTCGTGTGGTCGCGTTCCCAGCTGGCCATGGTCACGGCCTGCAGGTGGTGCACCGACATGTCCTGCGCGAACCCGACCTCGACCGAACCCTCCGCGGGCGTGGCCGAGGTCCCCGGGCCCTTCGCCAGAGACGTCAGGAACATCCCGAGCACCGCGCCGACCAGCAGCACCACGACCACCGTCGCGCCGATGACGACCGGCCGGGGCCCCGGCCGGTCCGCCACCGGGGCGTCTTCTTCGTCCGCCATCAGGATCAGGACGTCGGCATCGTGCTGGTGTCCTGCTGCGTGCCCGCGGAACCCTGGTAGTCCATCGGCTTCGCGTCCGGGCCCGGCGGCGTCGGGTCGAACGGCGGCGGGTTGTCCGGGTCGAAGGCGCCCGCGCCGAGGGCGTCGCACGAGGCACCGACCTCCGGGTAGGTGTTCTGGTTCGTCCGCAGCGCGGTGATGAACTGGTCGATCCGCTCGTCGGTGGCCGAGTCGAGCTTCAGCTGGTGGCCCCACGACTGCAGCGAGATCGGCTTGTCCAGCCCGGGGTAGGGCGACATCATCGTGTACGGCTTGCCCTCGACCTTGGACTTGAGCGTGTTCAGCGCGTCACCGGTCACCTGGTCGGGGTTGTAGGCGATCCACACGGCCCCGTGCTCGAGCGAGTGCACCATGTTCTCCGTGCGCACCGCGACCGGGTAGACGACGCCGTTGCACGCCGCCCAGTAGCCGTCGTGCGGGCCGCCGTAGGGCGGCGAGTGGTCGTAGGCCACCCGCTCGGTCGGCAGGATGTGCACGCTGGCCTGGTACTGGCCGGTGACGATGCCGGGGATGCTCAGCGACGGGTCCGGGTTGTCCGCGGTGGGCGCCCAGCTCGCCAGCGCGCGCTTGGGCGCCGACTGGACCAGGTAGTAGGTGACCACCACGGCGGCGAGCGCGACCACCGCGACCACCGAGATGATCGTGCCCCAGGGCACACCCTTCTTGGACACCACCGAGCCGCGGGCCGCCTTCACGCTGCCCTTCTTCGGTGCGCCCTTCTTCTTAGTGCCGCTGGCCATGGCTCCCGCGTCTCCCGTCAAGTGGATATACCCGGGTAGAGTTTAGGGACCCCGTGTTCGGTCCCTGTCAACGGCCGAGGTCGCGGCCCTTACACTCGGCTGGTGACTCCCGAGGCCCTAGCTGACCTGGTCCGTACGTCCGCCGCGCAGGTGCTCACCGCCCGTGGCGCCGACCCCGCCGTGCTGCCCGCCACGGTGACCGTCGAGCGCCCGCGCAACCCGGAACACGGAGACTACGCCACCAACATCGCGCTGCAGGTGGCGAAGAAGGCCGGCCTGGCCCCGCGCGACTTCGCCCAGGAGCTGGCCGACGCGCTCGCCGCCACCGACGGCATCGACTCGGCCGAGATCGCCGGCCCCGGGTTCGTGAACCTCCGGCTGGCCGCCGACGCCCAGGGCGAGCAGATCCGCCAGGTCCTCACCCTCGGCGACGCCTACGGCCGCGGCACCGCGCTGGCCGGCCGCAAGATCAACCTCGAGTTCGTGTCGGCGAACCCGACCGGCCCGATCCACCTCGGCGGCACCCGCTGGGCCGCGGTGGGCGACGCGCTGGGCCGCGTCCTGCAGGCGCAGGGCGCCGACGTCACGCGCGAGTACTACTTCAACGACGCCGGCGCGCAGATCGACCGGTTCGTCCGGTCCCTGATCGCCGCCGCGAAGGGCGACCCCACGCCGGAGGACGGCTACGCGGGCGCCTACATCAGCGACATCGCCGCCGAGGTCCTGCGCCAGGAGCCCAGCGCGCTGTCGCTGCCCGAGGACGAGCGCAACGAGACGTTCCGCCGCATCGGCGTCGACCTGATGTTCGGCGAGATCAAGAAGAGCCTGCACGAGTTCGGCACCGACTTCGACGTCTACTTCCACGAGGACTCCCTGCATCAGTCCGGCGCCGTGGAGAAGGCCGTCGAGAGCCTCAAGGAGAACGGCAGCCTCTACCACGCCGACGGCGCCTGGTGGCTGCGCTCCACCGAGTTCGGCGACGACAAGGACCGCGTGGTCATCAAGAGCGACGGCGCGCCCGCCTACATCGCCGGTGACATCGCCTACCTGCACGACAAGATCGGCCGCGGCTTCGACCTGTGCATCTACATGCTCGGCGCCGACCACCACGGCTACATCGCCCGGCTCAAGGCCGCCGCGTCCGCGATGGGCCACGACCCGTCCGTGGTCGAGGTGCTCATCGGCCAGCTGGTCAACCTGGTCAAGGACGGCAAGCCCGTCCGCATGGCCAAGCGGGCGGGCAACGTCATCACGATGGAGGACCTCGTCGAGGCGGTCGGGGTGGACGCGGCGCGCTACGAGCTGAACCGGTACTCGGTGGACTCCAGCATCGACATCGACCTCGACCTGCTGCGCAAGCACAGCGACGAGAACCCGGTCTACTACGTGCAGTACGCGCACGCCCGGCTCGCCTCGCTGCAGCGCAACGCCGCCGACCTCGGACTGAAGTTCGACAACGACGCCGACTTCGGGCTGCTCACCCTCGACCGCGAGGGTGACCTCATCCGCACGATCGGGGAGTTCCCGACGATCGTGCAGCGCGCCGCCGAACTGCGTGAACCGCACCGCGTGGCGCGTTACCTGGAAAGCCTCGCCGGCGCGTTCCACAAGTTCTACGCCGTCGCGCAGGTCCTGCCCAAGGGCGACGAGGAAGCCACTCCGCTCACCTTCGCCCGCCTCGCCCTGTGCGAGGCGGCGCGCCAGGTGTTCGCGAACGGCCTCGCCCTGCTCGGTGTCTCAGCTCCGGAACGGATGTAATCCCCCATGGCTCACCCCGCCGGCCCGCGGCACGCGGAGGTCTACCCGCACGCCGACACCTCCGGTTTCCCCCCGTCCAGTTCCGAAGAGCTCGACCGGCTCTACCCGAAGGTCTGGCCCCGCAACTCCTACCGCGCCCCGGACGGCGTGGTGCGGATCGCGGGCGTCGACGTGCGGCAGCTGGCCGAGACCTACGGCACGCCGTTGTTCGTCGTCGACGAGGCCGACTTCAAGTCGCGCTGCGCCGAGTACGCCGAGGCGTTCGACGACCCGTCGCTGGTGCACTACGCGGCCAAGGCGTTCCTGTGCACCGAGGTGGCCCGCTGGGTCGCCGCGCAGGGCCTGAGCCTGGACGTCGCCAGCGGCGGCGAGCTCGCGGTCGCGCTGCGCGCCGGGTTCCCGCCGGAGCGGATCACCTTCCACGGCAACAACAAGTCGGTCGCCGAGCTGGAGACCGCGGTCGGCGCCGGGGTCGGCACGGTCGTGCTGGACTCCTACTACGAGATCGCGCGGCTGGCCGACGTGGCGGCGCGGCTCGACGTCGAGCAGAAGGTGCTGATCCGCGTCACGGTCGGCGTCGAGGCGCACACGCACGAGTTCATCGCGACCGCCCACGAGGACCAGAAGTTCGGTTTCTCCCTGGCCGCGGGCGACGCCGCGGAGGCGGTCCGCCGGGTGCTCAACGCGCCGTCGCTGCGCCTGGTCGGCCTGCACAGCCACATCGGGTCGCAGATCTTCGACGCCGACGGCTTCGAGGTCGCCGCGCGCCGGGTCATCGGGCTGATGGCCGAGCTGGTCAAGGAGCACGGCGAACAGCTGCTGGAGCAGCTGTCGCTGGTGGACCTCGGCGGCGGCTTCGGCATCGCCTACACCGACAAGGACAACCCGCCGCCGCCTGCCCAGATGATCACGCAGATCCGCGAGATCGTGCGCAAGGAGTGCGAGTTCGCCGGGCTGCCGGTGCCGCGCATCGCGGGCGAGCCCGGCCGCGCCATCGCCGGCCCGGGCACCGTCACGCTGTACGAGGTGGGCACCATCAAGGACGTGTCGCTGGGGGACAACGAGTCCCGGCGCTACGTCAGCGTGGACGGCGGGATGAGCGACAACATCCGCACGCCGCTCTACGACGCGGTGTACGACGTCCGCCTGGTGTCGCGCGCGAGCGACGACGGGACGAGCGAGCAGGTCGGCGCGGCGCTGAGCCGCGTGGTGGGCAAGCACTGCGAGTCCGGCGACATCGTCGTGCGGGACTGCTGGCTGCCGGACACCCTCGCCCCCGGCGACCTGCTCGCCGTCGCGGCGACCGGCGCGTACTGCTACTCCATGGCCAGCAACTACAACCGGCAGCCGCGCCCCGCGGTCGTCGCGGTCCGCAACGGCAGCGCCCGGCTGCTCCTGCGCCGCGAGACGATCGACGACATGCTGCAGCTGGAGGTGTCGTGACTGCAATGTCCACTGTAGACGGCAAGACGGTGCGCGTCGCGCTGCTGGGCTGCGGCACGGTCGGCGCCGAGGTCGCGCGGCTGCTCACCGAGCAGGCCGACGAGCTCGCCGCCCGCGCCGGAGCCCCGGTCGAGCTGGCCGGCATCGCGGTGCGCCGTCCGGACAAGCACCCTGAGCTGCCGCAGCACCTGCTGACCAACGACGCCGCCGCGCTCGTGGAGTCCGATGTGGACGTCGTGGTCGAGCTGATCGGCGGCGTCGACCCGGTGCGCGAGTGGCTGCTCACCGCGCTGCGCAAGGGGAAGTCGGTCGTCACGGCGAACAAGGCGCTGCTGGCCGAGTACTCCGCGGAGCTGTTCGAGGCGGCCGACTCCAGCGGAGCCGACCTCTACTTCGAGGCGGCGGTGGCCGGTGCGATCCCGCTGCTGCGCCCGCTGCGCGAGTCGCTGGCCGGCGACCGCATCACCAAGGTGATGGGCATCGTCAACGGCACCACCAACTTCATCCTGTCCGCGATGGACTCCACGGGCGCCGGCTACGCCGAGACCCTGGACGAGGCCAGCCGCCTCGGCTACGCGGAGGCGGACCCGACGGCGGACGTGGACGGCTACGACGCCGCGTCCAAGGCGGCCATCCTCGCCTCGCTGGCGTTCCACACCCGCGTCACCGCGTCCGACGTGCACCGCGAGGGCATCTCGAACGTGTCAGCTTCGGACATCGCGGCGGCGAAGGCGCTGGGCCGCACGGTGAAGCTGCTCTCGATCTGCGAGCGCGTCGAGGGCGAGGACGGCACGGAGTCGGTCTCCGCTCGCGTGCACCCGGTGATGCTCCCGCGCACCCACCCGCTGGCGAACGTCGGCGGCGCGTTCAACGCCGTTTTCGTCGAGGCGGACGCGGCGGGCAGCCTGATGTTCTACGGCCAGGGCGCCGGTGGCGCGCCGACCGCCAGCGCGGTGCTCGGCGACCTGGTCGCGGTGGCCCGCAACCGGGTGGTCGGCGGCCGCGGCCCGCGCGAGTCGGCGCACGCCCAGCTGCCGGTGCGGCCGATGGGCCAGACCCCGACCCGCTACCACGTCAGCCTCGACGTGGCCGACAAGCCGGGTGTGCTCGCCCAGGTCGCGCAGGTGTTCGCGGCGCACGAGGTGAGCATCGCCGCGGTCCGGCAGCGTGACCGGCACGACACGGCCAGCCTGGTCATCGTGACGCACCTCGCACCGGACGCGGCGCTCGAGGCCACCGTCGAGGCCATCGGGAAAATGGACGTCGTCAACGAGGTCGTGAGCGTGATGCGGGTGGAAGGCGAGGATTCATGACTGCGAAGGCCGGCTGGCCCGGGATCATCGAGGCGTACGCCGACCGGGTACCGGTTCCGGCCGGGGCGGAGGTCATCACCCTCGGCGAGGGCAACACGCCGCTGATGCTCGCCCCGCACCTGTCCGAGCTGACCGGCTCGACCGTCTACCTCAAGGTGGAGGGCGCCAACCCGACCGGGTCGTTCAAGGACCGCGGCATGACCGTGGCGATCACCCACGCGAAGGCCAGCGGCCTGCAGGCGGTCATCTGCGCCTCGACCGGCAACACGTCGGCCTCGGCCGCGGCCTACGCCGCGCGCGCCGGACTGACCTGCGCTGTGCTCATCCCGCAGGGCAAGATCGCGATGGGCAAGCTCGCGCAGGCGATCCTGCACGGCGCGCGCATCCTGCAGATCGACGGCAACTTCGACGACTGCCTCGAACTCGCCCGCAAGACCGCGATCGACCACCCGGTCACGCTGGTCAACTCGGTCAACCCGGTGCGCCTGATCGGCCAGAAGACCGCGGCGTGGGAGATCTGCGACGTCCTCGGCCAGGCGCCGGACATCCACTGCCTGCCGGTCGGCAACGCGGGCAACATCACCGCCTACTGGGCCGGGTACTCCGAGTACGCCGCGGACGGTGTGGTGAAGAACACCCCGCGCATGTTCGGGTTCCAGGCGGCCGGCGCGGCCCCGCTGGTCAAGGGTGAGCCGGTCGCCGAGCCGGAGACGATCGCGACCGCGATCCGCGTCGGCAGCCCGGCCTCCTGGGAGGGCGCAGTGAAGGCGAAGAACGCCTCCGGCGGCCTGTTCGAGGCGGTCACCGACGAGAAGATTCTCGCCGCGTACCGCCTGCTGGCCAGCAAGGAGGGCGTGTTCGTGGAGCCGGCGTCGGCGACCAGCGTCGCGGGCCTGCTCGCCACCGCCGCCGACGGGCGCCTGCCCAAGGGCTCGACGGTCGTGTGCACCGTCACCGGACACGGCCTCAAGGACCCGGGCACCGCGCTGGAGGGCAACGTCGAGGTCGAGCCGCTGGCGGTGGACCCGCGGGCCGTGGCCGCCGCGCTGGAGCTGACGTGACCGCTCTGAAGGTGACCGTCCCGGCGTCGAGCGCGAACCTCGGCCCGGGCTTCGACGCGCTCGGGCTGGCGCTCGCGCTGCACGACGTCGTCGAGGTGCAGGTCACCGACGCCGGTCTCAAGGTCGAGGTGTTCGACGCCGGGGCCGGCGGGGTCGAGGACGTGCCCACCGACGAGACGCACCTGGTGGTGCGGGCGCTGCGGCGCGCGTGCGAGCACCTCGGTGTCACGCCGCCGGGGCTGCATCTGCGGTGCTTCAACAAGATCCCGCACGCGCGCGGGCTCGGTTCGTCGGCCGCGGCGGTGGTCTCCGGGATCGCCGCCGGCTACGCCCTCGCGGAGCGGCCGCTGGACGGCGACGCGGTCCAGCTGGCCGCCGAGTTCGAGGGGCACGCGGACAACGCCGCCGCCAGCCTGCTGGGTGGATTCGTCCTGGCGTGGTGTGAGAAGGGCCGCTTTCACGCGGAACGGCTGACGCCGCACCCGTCGATCCGCCCGGTGGTGGCGGTGCCCTCGGTGAAGTCGTCCACCGAGGCGACGCGCGGGCTGCTGCCGGAGAAGGTGTCGCACTCCGACGCCGCGTTCTCGGCGGGCCGCGCGGCGCTCGCCGTGCACGCGCTGACCAGCGATCCGTCGCTGCTGTTGCCCGCGACCGAAGACCGCCTGCACCAGGACTACCGCGCCCCCGCCTACCCGGCGACCGGGCGCCTGGTGCACGACCTGCGTGCCGCCGGGGTCGCGGCGACGGTGTCCGGCGCGGGTCCGACCGTGCTGGCACTCACGGTCGACGGAATAATTCCGGCGCCGGTGGACGTTGCAGGATTCGAAGTCATCGAGCTGCCGGTCGACCAGACCGGGGTTCAGGTCACGAGCCGGTAGATTCCGTGCGGAGATTCGCGGCACGCCGGGGGGTGGTTGTTGCACCTCGTGCCCGGTCGGTCTACCCTCGGGGGCGTTCGATCACCGCGCGCAATCCGCACCCGGTGTCGGTCCCGGGGGTTTCGTCCCGGATCGCATTCTCTCGTTGAGTCGATAATTCCGCATAGCTGGTGCAGGGATTGACCTAGGCGGGTTTCCGGTAGCCACGGTGACACGAATTCGGCGCGTTCCACCTGGAGCACGCGAGAACCCCGTGTGGCGGCTCCGCCGCTGTGACCTGCGTGTCCCGGCCGGGGAAGCCACACCGGGCAGGAGCAGACCGCCTCGCGATCGGACGCGGGCGGTAGTCCGCTGATCCACCTGGAGGCGTGGATCGGTCAGGAAGGACATGTGTGAGCAACACCGATCTTTTGAGCGGCGACGTGGCGACCGCCGCGACGAACGCTGAGCCAGGGGAGAGCAACGGCACGGCCGCGCCGAAGCGCCGCAGCGGTGGCCTGTCCGGCATGGTGATCGCCGACCTGCGGGAACTCGCCACCCAGCTGGGCATCGGCGACACCAAGGGGATGCGCAAGGGCGATCTGATCGCCGCGATCCGCGAGCGCCAGGGCAAGGCCCCGCGCAAGCGCGCCGCCGACGAGACCCTGCCCCTCGACGGCATCGCCGCGAAGGTGGAGGCTCCGGCGCCCGCCAAGACCGCCGAGAAGGCGCCCCGGCAGGCCGCGGCCCCGGCCGACAACCCCGCCCCGGTGGTGGAGAAGGCCGAGAAGCCGGCCCAGGCCGAGAAGCCCGTGAACGGGGCCGACGCTCCCCAGCAGGGTGAGGACGCTCCCCGTCGCGAGGGCGGCGCCCGCCGTCGCCGCGGCGCGAACCGCGCCGCCGGCAGCCCGGACAACCGCGGTGGCGGTGACCAGCGCGGTGGGGACCAGCGCGACCAGCGCGGCGGCGACCAGCGCGAGCAGCGCGGTGGCGACCAGGCCCAGCAGGGCGGTGGCGACCAGCGCAAGCAGAACAACCGCGACTCCGGCTCCGGTGGCGGCCAGTCCAAGCAGAACGCGGGCGGCGGCCAGAACTCCGGTGGCGGCCAGAACAACGCGGACGACGACGAAGGCGGCCGTCGCGGCCGCCGGTTCCGGGACCGCCGCCGCCGCGGCAACCGCGGCGAGGGCGGCACGGACACCGAGATCCGCGAGGACGACGTCCTGCTGCCGGTCGCCGGCATCCTCGACGTCCTGGACAACTACGCGTTCGTGCGCACCTCGGGCTACCTGCCCGGGCCGAACGACGTGTACGTGTCGCTGTCGCTGGTCCGCAAGCACGGCCTGCGCCGCGGTGACGCGATCACCGGTGTCGTCAAGCAGCCGCGCGAGGGCGAGCAGCAGCGCCAGAAGTTCAACCCGCTGGTGCGCGTCGACAGCGTCAACGGCCTGGACCCGGACGAGGCCAAGCGCCGCCCCGAGTTCACCAAGCTGACGCCGCTCTACCCGAACGAGCGGTTGCGCCTGGAGACCGAGCCGCACAAGCTGACCACCCGCGTGATCGACCTGGTCATGCCGGTCGGCAAGGGGCAGCGCGCCCTGATCGTGTCGCCGCCGAAGGCGGGCAAGACCACGATCATGCAGGACATCGCGAACGCGATCACCACGAACAACCCCGAGTGCCACCTGATGGTCGTCCTCGTCGACGAGCGTCCGGAAGAGGTCACCGACATGCAGCGGTCGGTGAAGGGCGAGGTCATCGCCTCGACCTTCGACCGCCCGCCGTCAGACCACACCTCGGTCGCCGAGCTGTCCATCGAGCGGGCCAAGCGGCTCGTGGAGATGGGCATGGACGTGGTGGTCCTGCTCGACTCGATCACCCGCCTCGGCCGCGCCTACAACCTGGCGGCCCCGGCGTCCGGCCGGATCCTCTCCGGTGGTGTCGACTCGACCGCGCTGTTCCCGCCGAAGCGCTTCCTCGGCGCGGCGCGCAACATCGAGAACGGCGGCTCGCTGACGATCTTCGCCACGGCGATGGTCGAGACCGGGTCGACCGGTGACACGGTGATCTTCGAGGAGTTCAAGGGCACCGGCAACGCCGAGCTCAAGCTCGACCGCAAGATCGCCGAGCGGCGCGTCTTCCCGGCGGTGGACGTCAACCCGTCCGGCACCCGCAAGGAGGAGCTGCTGCTCTCGCCGGACGAGCTGGCGGTCACGCACAAGCTGCACCGGGTCCTGCACGCGCTGGACTCGCAGCAGGCCATCGACCTGCTGCTGTCCCGCCTGCGCAAGACGAAGACCAACATCGAGTTCCTGATGCAGGTCAGCAAGACGGCGCTCGCCTCGGACGACGACTGACGTTCGTAGCACGCGAAACGGCCACCCTCCCCCAGGAAGGGTGGCCGTTTTCGTTGTGGTTCCTACTGGTGGGGGACAGCGGCCGGGGTCCAGCCGCGGTAGTTGCTGTAGTAGCTGTAGCCGCCCTGGGCCTTGGTGAGGTGCCCGATCTTGCCGCCGACGCTGGTCGCGTAGAACCCGCCGGCGCCGTCGGAGATGCCGACGTGCCCGTAGTTGCTGATGTTCCAGTACACGAACGCGCCCAGTGGCGGGTTGCGGTCACCGGCGTGCTTGGGGCTGGCGCCGAACCAGTGCGCGTTGGCCGAGGCCCATACCCCGGTGGTGCCGTAGGCGTTCTCCACGGCCTTCTCGCACAGGCCCTGGTAGGCGGTGCTGCCGATGCGGGCCTTGAACCACGCGACGGCGCCCGCCGGTGTGCCGTCGCCGGCGGCGAGAATCGAGACGTCGCTGTTCGGGGCGACGGTGGCGAGGGTGGCGGCCTGGCTCGTGGCCGGCACGAGGGCGAGTGCCGTGGCGGCGAGCGCGGCGACGGCGGCGGACTTGGCGGTGCGCGAAAGTGACATCGGCTCCTCCTCACCCGGCGGGTCCGGGTCTCGGCCAGGAGCCTCGCGTGCGCCCGTACAAAACCCGTACACGTCCCGTACCCGGAATATGCGCCGCCCGGGGGGCGTTGACCTGCATGTCAGCGCGTCTGGCAGAATCAATCCGCTAACGTCCGGCTCCGGTTCACCCCACGTGTCGAAGAACGCCGCGGGGACCCGGCGGCCACCGAGAGAGGACTCCATGAAGAGCGGTATCCACCCCGAGTACGTGCCCACCACCGTCACCTGTGGTTGCGGCAACACCTTCACGACCCGCAGCACCAAGACCTCCGGCGCCATCACGGTCGAAATCTGCTCGAACTGCCACCCCTTCTACACCGGCAAGCAGAAGATCATGGACACCGGTGGCCGGGTCGCGCGCTTCGAGGCGCGCTACGGCAAGCGGGCCGGCAAGAAGGCCGACGCCAAGTAGCTCCACCGCCGGCGCCCACTCCCGACCATCGGGGGTGGGCGCCGCTTTTGTGTCCTGAGGCCATCAAGAGGAAGGTTCGGTCGTGGATTCGTCTTCCCTGCACGGGCTGCTCGCCGAGTACGCCGATCTGGAAAAGCAGCTGGCGGACCCGGCCGTGCACGCCGACCAGGGCCGGGCGCGCAAGCTCGGCCGCCGCTACGCCGAGCTGAGCCCGATCGTCAAGGTCATCAACGAGCTGGACCAGGCGCGGGACGACCTGGGCACCGCGCGTGAGCTGGCCGACGAGGACGCGGGCTTCGCGGCCGAGGCCGAGGAGATCGCGGCGCGCATCCCGCAGCTGGAGTCCCGGCTGACGGAGCTGCTGCTGCCGCGCGACCCGTACGACGGCTCGGACGTCCTGATGGAGATCAAGTCCGGTGAGGGCGGCGAGGAGTCGGCCCTGTTCGCCGGCGACCTGCTGCGCATGTACCTGCGCTACGCCGAGCGGCACGGCTGGAAGGCCGAGGTGCTCGACGCGGTGCACTCCGACCTCGGCGGCTACAAGGACGTCACGGTCGCGGTAAAAGGAAAGGGCGCCGTGACTTCAGCCGCCGACGGCGTGTGGGCGCGGCTGAAGTTCGAGGGCGGCGTGCACCGCGTGCAGCGCGTGCCTGCGACCGAGTCGCAGGGCCGCATCCACACCTCCGCCGCGGGCGTCCTGATCTACCCGGAGCCGGAGGAGGTCGAGGTCGAGATCGACCCGAACGACCTGCGGATCGACGTGTTCCGGTCGTCCGGCCCCGGCGGGCAGAGCGTCAACACCACCGACTCGGCCGTGCGCGTGACGCACCTGCCCACCGGGATCGTGGTGTCCTGCCAGAACGAGAAGTCGCAGATCCAGAACCGGGCCCGCGCCATCCAGGTGCTGCAGGCGCGGCTGCAGGCGATGGCGGAGGAAGAGGCCGCCGCCAAGGCCGCCGACGCGCGGAAGTCGCAGGTCCGGACGGTCGACCGCTCCGAGCGGGTGCGCACCTACAACTTCCCGGAGAACCGCATCTCGGACCACCGGGTGAACTACAAGGCGTACAACCTGGACCAGGTCCTGGACGGCGACCTGGACGCCGTGCTCGACGCCCTGGCCGCCGCCGACCGCGAGGAGCGCCTGGCCACCGCGGGCCAGTGACGCCTACCGGTCCAGGAAGTCCCTGATCCGGGCGAGCCACTCGTCGCGGGCCTCGGCCTGCATCGAGTGGCCGCTCGCGATCTCCACGTACTCCGCGCCCGGGATCCCGTCGGCCAGCTCGCGCTGCACGCCGATCGGCACCAGCACGTCCTGCCGCGTGCCGATGACCAGCGCCGGCACGGCGATCCGGCCGAGCTCCGCGCGGGTGTCCACCGACGCAACCAGGTCCACGTGCTCCGGCGTGCCGTCGGGAACGGCCAGCCCGGCCAGCGCGCCCTCCAGTTCCTGCGGCGACAGGGCGTTCAGATACCCGGCTCCCACCGCGGCGAAGGTCAGGAACTTCGCCAGCAGCTCCTTGTTCCCCAGGTCCAGCAGCTCCCGCCAGACGTCCACGGCGAGCCGCATCTGGTTCGTCGGGTGGGCGAACCCCGCAGTCAGCACCAGGCCGGTCACCCGCTCGGGGTGCCGCGTGGCCGCGCGCACCGCGACCGCCGTCCCGAGCGAGTAGCCGAGGATCGTGAAGCGCTCCACGCCTGCGGACACGGCGGTCGCCACCAGGGAGTCGGCCAGACCGTCCAGGGTCAGCGGCTCGTCGCTGCGTGGTGTCGCCCCGCTACCGGGGTAATCCGGGCCGACCACGGTGTGCGTGCCGGCGAGGTCGTCCAGGATCGGGCCGAAGTTCGCCTCGATGCCGCCGCCGGCGCCGTGGGCGAGCAGCAGGCCGGGGCCGGATCCGCGGACGACGTGCGAGAAATGTTCGGTCATGCGGCGACGTTAGGAACTGACACCGGTGTGAAGGTCAACTTTGGAGTGAGCGAGGTCGCATGCGGATCGGGGAGCTGTCCGCCCGGACCGGGGTCAGCCAGCGGTTGCTGCGGTACTACGAGGAGCAGGGGCTCCTGGTGCCGCGCCGGGACGCCAACGGTTACCGGGTCTACGACGACGACGCCGTGGTCACGGTCCGGCAGATCCGCGCGCTGCTGGCGGCCGGGCTGTCGACGTGCGTGATCGCGAAGCTGCTGCCGTGCGCGCGGGGGGAGAAGCCGGACCTGGAGCTGTGCCCGGAGGTGGTGCGCACGCTGCGTGAGCAGCTCGACGCACTGGACGAGCGCATCGACGGTCTCCGCCAGACGCGCGGGGCGCTCGCGGCATACGTCCCCGCGAGCGGATGACCGCTGTGGAAAAGTTGGGTGCGTGAAGCGGCAACCGTTGCGACTGGCGATCCTCGAGGCGATGCGCATCCTGGAGGAGGCGGGGGTGGCGTCTCCGCGCGCCGACGCCGAACTCATCGCCGCGCACGTGCTTGGCGTCGACCGCGGTCGCCTGCCGCTCGTGCCCCTCGTCGACCCGCCCGTGGTCGAGGCCATCGGCAAGCTGGTGGCGCAGCGCGCCAAGCGGGTGCCGCTGCAGCACCTGACCGGGTGGGCCGGGTTCGCCGGCATCACGCTGGACGTCGGGCCCGGCGTCTTCATCCCGCGGCCGGAGACGGAACTGCTGGTCGAGTGGGGGTTGCGGCTCATCCACGGCCGCGAGTACCCGGTGGTGGTCGACCTGTGCACCGGTTCGGGCGCGCTGGCGCTGGCGATCGCGCACGAGCGGCCGGACGCGGTGGTCTACGCCGTGGACATCGACCCGAACGCGCTCGCGTGGGCGCGGCACAACGCGGACAAGCAGGCCGCGGCGGGGGACACGCCGATCCGCCTGTACTCCGGCGACGTCGGGGACAGCACGATCTTCGCCGAGCTGGACGGGCTGGTGGACCTGGTGGTGTGCAACCCGCCGTACGTCCCGCCGGGCGGCGATCTGCCGCCCGAGGTGGTCGACTTCGACCCGCCGCAGGCGGTCTTCGCCCCCGACGGCGGCCTCGCGGTGGTCCGGCAGGCCGTGGCGACCGCCTGCCGGCTCCTCAAGCGCGGCGGCGGAGTGGCCATCGAACACGACGACACGCACGGCTCGGCCGCCCCGGCGCTGGTCGCGTCCCGCAAGGTGCTGACGGACGTCCAGGACCACCGCGACCTCGCCGGACGCCCCCGTTTCGTCACCGCCCTCCGCGGCTGACCCAACCACCGCTCACCACCCCACCCACACCGCCACCCCTGCCGCACCAGCCACCCTCGCCTGCAGCAGCCAACGCGCCACCCGGAGCGGCCACACGCGCGTGACGGCGTCTTGGCCGGTGGGTGCGGTGAGCCGGCCGGTCGCGGGGGCGTGCCGCGCGGGCGGTGCGGTGAGCGCCACCCGCAACCAAGCCGTTACCCGACCGGGAATAGTCTTCACCCCATGAGCGCGGTGTACGACTGCAGCCGTCCGGAGACGCGGGCCGAGGGGCTGGCCGCGGCGGCGAGCGCGGTCCGTTCGGGGCGGCTGGTCGTGCTGCCCACGGACACGGTCTACGGCATCGGGGCGGACGCCTTCGACTCCGCCGCCGTGCGTGCGCTGCTCCGGGCGAAGAACCGCGGCCCGGACCTGCCGGTCGGCGTCCTCGTCGGCTCCTGGTCCACAGTGGACGGTCTGGTGCTCGGCGTTCCGCCGCAGGCACGCGCCCTCATCGAGGCCTTCTGGCCCGGCGATCTGTCCATTGTGCTCCCACACGCGCCGAGCCTGCGCTGGGACCTGGGCACCACCCGCGGCACCGTGATGCTCCGGATGCCGCTGCACCCGGTCGCGCTGGAGCTGCTCCGCGACGTCGGCCCGATGGCCGTCTCCAGCGCCAACGTCGCCGGGCGGTCCCCGGCGTCCAGCGCGCAGGAGGCGCAGGAGCAGCTCGGCGAGTCGGTCTCGGTCTACCTCGACGGCGGGCCCAGTGGCCAGCCGGTGCCCTCGTCGATCGTCGACCTGACCGGCGACGAGCCCGTGCTGCTGCGGGCGGGCGCGGTGAGCGCGGAAGCGGTGAGTGAGGTGCTCGGCGCACCGGTGAAGACCGCGGCCTGATGACCCCCGTAACCACCGCAGGCCTCCCGATCCGGGAGTACATCCTCGTCGGCCTCATCGCCGCGACCCTGACGTTCCTGCTCACCGGCGTCATCCGGCGCCTGGCGATCCGCCTCGGCGCCATCGCCAACCCGCGCGCCCGCGACGTGCACGTCATCCCGATCCCGCGCATGGGCGGCGTCGGCATGTACCTGGGCGTCGTCGGCGGCATGGCGATGGCCCACCAGCTGCCGGTGCTGCGCCGCGCGTTCGACTTCTCCCTCGACCCGGTCGGCGTGCTGATCGGCGGCGGCGTCATCGTGCTGATCGGCGCGCTGGACGACCGCTTCGAGATCGACGCCTGGACCAAGCTCGCAGGCCAGGTGATGTGCGCGGGCATCCTGGTCATCTTCGGCGTGCAGTGGAACGTCTTCTGGGTGCCGTGGGGCGGCAACGGCGACGCGCTCGGCTCGGTGGTCACCCTGGACAACAACCAGGGCGGGCTGCTGATGGTGCTGCTCGTCGTGCTGCTGGTGAACGCGCTGAACTTCGTCGACGGGCTGGACGGCCTCGCCGCCGGGCTCGGGTTCATCGCCGCGGCCGCCACCTGCGCGTTCTCGCTCGGCCTGCTCAACTCCCAGGGCGGCGACGTCGGCGTCTACCCGCCGGCGCTGATCGCCGCCACGCTGGCCGGCGCTTGCCTCGGCTTCCTGCCGCACAACTTCCAGCCCGCGAAGATCTTCATGGGCGACTCCGGCTCGATGATGATCGGCCTGATGCTGGCCGGCGCCACCACCTCGGCCTCCGGCAAGATCAACTACACCCGGTTCGGCGGCTCGGACGCGCTGGCGCTGCTGTCCCCGCTGCTGGTCGTCGTCGCGGTGCTGTTCCTGCCGGTCCTGGACCTGCTGATGGCGGTCGTCCGGCGCACGCGGCGCGGCGAGAGCCCGTTCGCGGCCGACAAGATGCACCTGCACCACCGCCTGCTGGAGATCGGCCACTCGCAGCGCCGCGCGGTGCTGCTGATCTACCTGTGGGCGGGCCTGCTCGGCTTCGGCGCGGTCTCGGTGACGCTGTTCGACACGACGGCGGTACTCTGGATCGTCGGCGCGGGACTCGTCCTCGCCGCGATCGTGTCCGTCATTCCGCGCCTGAGGTCGCGGAACCAGGGAGTGTCATGACCGACAACACCGAGAACCCGCACGCGCAGTCGGTGCTCAAGCTGGCCGACGCGATGCTGCGCTTCGCGCTGTGGCCGGGGCTGGCCACGGTCGTGATCGGCGTGGTCGTGTCGACGATCCTGTCCGGCGTGCCGGGCCTGCTGGGCTCGCTGGTCGGCGGCGCGATCGCGTTCGCGTCGTCCCTGGTCACGCTGTTCATGATGCGCAAGTCGGCCGCGCTGGACCCGTTCATGGTGATGGCGGTGGCGATCGGCGGCTACATCCTCAAGGTGCTGGTGCTGTTCGGCGTCATGACCGCCCTCAAGGGCGTCGACGCGTTCAACCGCTACGCGCTGGCGTTCACCACGCTGGCGGTGATCCTGGTCTGGGCCGCGGCGGAGTTCCTGGCCTTCCGCAAGACCAAGATCCCGACGATCATCCCGAGCTGACTTCCGCAGGTCAGCGCCGGATTCCGGCGGTACTCCGACGGGTGGGAACCCATTAAGGAGTACGCCCGTACGGTGTCGATTTACCGGCTGGTATCGTCCGCACTGTGGAGGTGGGGCCTTCGGGCCGCGCTCCCGATGCGGAACCCGACCGGCAACGTGGCGATCGAGACGGATGGCCCCTGAGCTGGCTCGGCCGATTCTGCCGTCGGAGATCGTAGTGCCGAAACCCCCAGGTGGCTGAAAGTACACGCGTTGTTCACTGAGGGGATCCGCCTCCAAGCACCCGAAACGTATCGGGTACGTTAAGTCCAGATCGTGACGATTCCCCCGGCGGAGTGAACGCCGGCCGGGAGAACCGGAAGGAGCCCAGTTGGGCGCGCTGGTATTGGCCGAGGGCGAAACGTTCGCGCCCCCGGGTGCCGGAGACTTCGACCTGCCGCCGATCTTCCTCGGCGTCACCAAGCCGATGATCCTGGTCGTGCTGTCGGTGATCATCATCGCGGCCTTCTTCCTGCTGACCTCGCGCAAGCTGAAGGTCGTGCCGGGCAAGGCGCAGTTCGCCGCCGAGTACGTCTACGACTTCGCGCGCAACGGCATCGCGCGTGAGCAGATCGGGTCGAAGGACTTCAAGCCGTTCATCCCGCTGGTGCTGACGCTGTTCAGCTTCGTGCTGATCAACAACCTGTTCGGGATCATCCCGATCTTCCAGTTCCCGACGTTCTCGCACATCGGTTTCCCGATCGCGCTGTCGCTGCTGGTGGTCTACCCGGTGTACCACTACGTCGGGTTCAAGCGGCACGGCTTCGTGGGCTACCTCAAGCACGCGACCGTCCCGCCGGGCGCGCCAGGCCCGATCTACATCCTGCTGACGCCGATCGAGTTCCTGCAGAAGTTCGTCCTCAACCCGCTCACCCTGGCGGTCCGGGTGTTCGCCGCGATGTTCGCAGGCCACCTGATCCTGCTGGTGTTCACGCTCGCGGGCGAGTTCCTGCTGCTCCACGCGGGCGGGGTCTTCAAGCCCATCTCGCTGGTCTCGTGGGCGTTCGCCATCCTGATGACCTTCGTGGAAGCGCTGATCCAGGTGATCCAGGCGTATGTGTTCGCCGTGCTGTCGGCGAACTACATCGGCGCCGCGCTCGCCGAAGACCACTAGAAGAAAACGAACCGAAAAGCCCCCGATCCGCGTGGTAGCGGACCGAGTGAAAGGGAAACGCAAGTGAGCAACATCGTTCTTGCCCAGGCCGCCGAGACCGCTGTCAACCTCAACCCGGGTCTCGCCGCCATCGGCTACGGTCTGGGCGCGATCGGCCCGGGCATCGGTGTGGGTCTGATCTGGGCCGCCGTCATCAACGGCACCGCCCGTCAGCCGGAGGCCCAGGGCAAGCTCATGGGTATCGCCTGGACCACCTTCGTGCTTACCGAGGTGCTCGCCCTGATCGGTCTGGTCGTCTACTTCATCGCCTCCGCCGCCTGAGTTAACCGCTCACCGCTGAAGGAGTCGTTGTGGTGAAGACCCAGATCGTGCTGGCCGCGGAAGAGGCGCCGAACCCGGTGCTGCCGCATCTCAGCGAGATCATCCTCGGCCTGGTGGCCTTCCTGATCCTGCTGTGGCTGCTCAAGAAGTTCGCCGTGCCGCGCTTCGAGAAGATGTACGAAGAGCGCACGGCGGCCATCGAGGGTGGCATCGCCAAGGCGGAGAAGGCACAGGCCGAAGCCGAAGAGGCGCTCGCGAAGTACCAGGCACAGCTCAAGGACGCCTACTCCGAGGCCGCCAAGATCCGTGACGACGCTCGCCTCGAGGCGGAGCGGATCAAGGAGGAGCTGCGGGCCGAGGCCCAGGACGAGGCCGCCCGGATCATCGCCCAGGGCCACGCCGCGCTGCAGGCCCAGAAGGCACAGATCGTCACGGAGCTGCGCAACGAGCTGGGCCGCAACTCGATCGAGCTGGCGAGCCGGATCGTCGGGGAGCACCTCGAGGACGAGGTCCGTCGCCGTGGCACGGTCGACCGGTTCCTCGCCGAGCTCGGCAGCAGCGCCGGTAACGGAGCAGGAAAGTAGTCCAGATGACGCTGACGCTGCACGCCGCGAGCCGCGAAGCGCTCGCCTCCGCCGAGACCCGGCTCGCCGAGGTCAGCGGCGAGGCCGGCGCGGACTCGGCCGCCCTCGGCAACGAGCTGCTGGCCGTGGTCGACCTGCTCGGCAGGGAGATCGGGCTGCGCCGCGCGGTCGCCGACGCCTCGTCCGACCCGGAGGCCCGCACCCGGCTGGTCCGCGCGCTGCTGACCGGCAAGGTGTCCGAGCAGGCCCTGCGCGTGCTCGACGCCGTGGTCGCGGCCCGCTGGTCCAGCCCGCGGGAACTGGTCGACGGGGTCGAGTCGCTCGGCCGCAACGCGCTGCTCACCAGCGCGGAGAAGGCCGGGAAGCTCGACGCCGTCGAGGACCAGTTGTTCCGGATCGCCCGTATCGTGGTGAGCAACCCGGAGCTGGAGCAGACGCTGTCCGACCAGACGGCACCCGGTGACGCGAAGCGCAGGCTGGTGCGCGAGCTGCTGCAGAGCAAGGTGGACGACATCACCCTTGCCCTGGTGGAGCAGGTCGTGGGCCGGTCGGCGGGCCGCAGCGTCGGGTTCAACCTGGACCAGCTGGTCAAGCTGGCCGCGCAGCGCCGCGAGCGCTCGGTCGCGTACGTCACGAGCGCGAGCGAGCTGTCCGCGGAGCAGCGGGAGCGGCTGGCCGAGCAGCTGCGCCGGATCTACGGGCGGCCGATCGGGCTGCACGTCGAGGTCGACGCCCGCCTCGGTGGCGGGCTCGTCGTCCGGGTGGGCGACGAGGTCATCGACGGCAGCACCGCCGGCCGGATCGCCGAGCTGCGCAGGCAGCTGGCCTGACACCACACAAGACTTTGCACACCTGCAGGAACGAGAGAGCGGGAACGACATGGCGGAGCTGACGATCTCCTCGGACGAGATCCGTAGCGCGATCGAGAACTACGTCTCGAGTTACTCACCCGAAGTCAACCGGGAAGAGGTCGGCGTCGTCGTGGACACCGGCGACGGCGTTGCCCACGTCGAGGGTCTGCCCTCGACCATGGCCAACGAGCTGCTGGAGTTCCCCGGCGGGATCCTCGGCGTGGCCCAGAACCTGGAGCCGCGCCAGATCGGTGTCGTCATCCTCGGCAACTACGAGAAGATCGAAGAGGGTCAGGAGGTCAAGCGGACCGGCCAGATCCTCTCGATCCCGGTCGGCGAGGGCTTCCTGGGCCGCGTCATCGACCCGCTCGGCAAGCCGATCGACGGGCTCGGCGACATCGTTGCCGAGGACCGCCGCGCGCTCGAGCTGCAGGCCGCCTCGGTCGTGCAGCGCCAGCCGGTGTCCGAGCCGCTGCAGACCGGCATCACCGCGATCGACGCGATGACCCCGATCGGCCGCGGCCAGCGCCAGCTGATCATCGGTGACCGCAAGACGGGCAAGACCGCGGTCTGCGTCGACACGATCATCAACCAGAAGGCCAACTGGGCGACCGGCGATCCGAGCAAGCAGGTCCGCTGCATCTACGTCGCGGTCGGCCAGAAGGGCTCCACCATCGCCGGTGTCCGCAAGTCCCTCGAGGACGCGGGAGCGCTGGAGTACACCACCATCGTCGCGGCCCCCGCGTCGGACTCCGCCGGCTTCAAGTGGCTGGCCCCCTACACCGGTTCGGCGCTGGGCCAGCACTGGATGTACCAGGGCAAGCACGTCCTGATCGTGTTCGACGACCTGAGCAAGCAGGCCGACGCCTACCGCGCCCTGTCGCTGCTGCTGCGCCGCCCGCCGGGCCGCGAGGCGTTCCCCGGCGACGTCTTCTACTTGCACTCCCGGCTGCTCGAGCGCTGCGCGAAGCTGTCGGACGAGCTGGGCGGCGGCTCGCTGACCGGTCTGCCGGTCATCGAGACCAAGGCCAACGACATCTCGGCCTACATCCCCACCAACGTCATCTCGATCACCGACGGGCAGTGCTTCTTCCAGTCCGACCTGTTCAACTCGGGCCAGCGCCCCGCGGTCGACGTGACCACCTCGGTTTCCCGAGTCGGTGGTGACGCGCAGATCAAGGCGATGAAGACGGTGTCCGGTTCGCTGCGGATCGACCTGTCCCAGTACCAGGAGCTGCAGGCGTTCGCCGCCTTCGCCTCCGACCTGGACCCGACCTCGCGCGCCCAGCTGGACCGCGGTGCCCGCCTGTACGAGGTGCTCAAGCAGCCGCAGTACTCGCCGGTCCCGGTCGAGCAGCAGGTCGTCACCGTGTTCCTCGGCACCAAGGGGCACTTCGACGACGTGCCGGTGGAGGACGTGGCTCGCTTCAACACCGAGCTGCTGGAGAACATCCGCCACAAGCACGACGACATCCTCGCCGAGATCCGCGACAAGGGTAAGTGGACCGACGAGCTCGCCGAGCGCGTCGCCGCCGCGGCCGCCGAGTTCAAGAAGGGCTTCACCACCTCTTCCGGTGAGCAGCTCGTGAACGAGGCCGAGGCCGAGGCGATGGACGCCGACAAGGTGGGGCAGGAGACCGTCAAGGTCAACAAGCCCGCCCCGACGAAGTGACCGGATAGCTGATGGCGCAACTTCGCGAGCTCCGGGCAAAGATCCGGGCGACGAAATCGATCGGCAAGATCACCAAGGCGATGGAACTGATCGCCACCTCGCGGATCGGCCGTGCCCAGGCGCGGGTCGAGGCTTCGCGCCCGTACGCCGAGGAGATCACCAAGGTGCTCTCCGCGCTGGCGGGCGGGGCCGCGAGCCTCGACGACCCGTTCCTCGTCGAGCGGCCCAACCCCAAGCGGGCGGCCGTGCTGGTGGTGACCAGTGACAAGGGCCTCTGCGGTGGTTACAACACCAACGTGCTGCGGGCCGCCGAGGAGCTGCTCTCGCTGCTGCGCTCCGAGGGCAAGGAGCCGCAGGTCTACGTCATCGGCGGCAAGGGCCTGAACTACTACCGGTTCCGCAACCGCGAGGTCGTCGACAGCTGGACCGGCTTCTCGGACCAGCCGCACTACGAGAACGCCGCCGCCGCGGGCGAGACGCTGACCAAGGCGTTCCTCGCCGGCGCGGACGACGACGCGAACGGGCCGGGCGAGGACGGCATCCTCGGCGTGGACGAGGTGCACATCGTGTACACCCAGTTCAAGTCGATGCTGACCCAGACCCCGGTCGCCAAGCGGATGGCGCCCCTCGAGGTCGAGTACACCGAGGAGGGTGCCGAGCCCGCCGCTGGCGAGATCCTCCCAGCGTACGAGTTCGAGCCCAGCGCGGACCGGCTGCTGTCGGCCCTGCTGCCGAAGTACATCAACACGCGGATCTTTTCGGCTCTGCTCGAGTCGGCCGCTTCCGAGCTGGCCGCCCGGCGCACCGCCATGAAGTCGGCGTCGGACAACGCCAGCGAGCTGGTGGAGACCTACACCCGGCTGGCGAACCAGGCGCGGCAGGCCCAGATCACGCAGGAGATCAGCGAAATCGTCGGTGGGGCCGATGCGCTCGCCGCTGTAGGAAGTGATGAGTAGATGACCACCACTGAAACCCGGACCAAGGGCCGGATCGTCTCGGTGACCGGCCCGGTCGTCGACGTGGAGTTCCCGCGCGGCGCCGTGCCCGAGCTGTTCAACGCGCTGAAGGTCGAGGTCGAGTTCGAGCAGCTGCGCAAGACGATCACCCTCGAGGTCGCGCAGCACCTCGGCGACAACCTCGTCCGCACGATCTCGCTGGCCCCGCAGGACGGTCTCGTCCGCGGCGCCGAGGTGATCGACACCGGCGCCCCGATCTCGGTGCCGGTCGGCGACGAGGTCAAGGGCCACGTCTACAACGCGCTGGGCGACTGCCTCGACCAGCCGGGCTACGGCGCGGACCTGGAGCGCTGGAGCATCCACCGTAAGCCCCCGGCGTTCGACCAGCTCGAGGGCAAGACCGAGATGCTGGAGACCGGCCTCAAGGTCATCGACCTGCTCACCCCGTACGTGCAGGGTGGCAAGATCGGCCTGTTCGGCGGCGCCGGCGTCGGCAAGACGGTTCTGATCAAGGAAATGATCACCCGTGTCGCCCGGAACTTCGGTGGCACCTCGGTGTTCGCCGGCGTCGGCGAGCGCACCCGTGAGGGCACCGACCTGTTCCTGGAGATGAGCGAGGACGGCGTCATCAACGACACCGCGCTCGTCTTCGGCCAGATGGACGAGCCGCCGGGCACCCGTATGCGCGTCGCGCTGTCCGCGCTGACGATGGCGGAGTACTTCCGCGACGTCAAGAACCAGGACGTGCTGCTGTTCATCGACAACATCTTCCGGTTCACCCAGGCCGGTTCCGAGGTGTCGACCCTGCTGGGCCGCATGCCCTCGGCGGTGGGTTACCAGCCGACGCTGGCCGACGAGATGGGTGAGCTGCAGGAGCGGATCACCTCGACCAAGGGCCGTTCGATCACCTCGATGCAGGCGATCTACGTGCCGGCGGACGACTACACCGACCCGGCCCCGGCCACCACGTTCGCCCACCTGGACGCCACCACCGAGCTTTCCCGGTCGGTGTTCCAGAAGGGCATCTTCCCGGCGGTGGACCCGCTGGCCTCCACCTCGACGATCCTCGACCCGGCCATCGTCGGCGAGGACCACTACCGGGTGGCCTCCGAGGTCATCCGGATCCTGCAGAAGTACAAGGAGCTGCAGGACATCATCGCGATCCTCGGTATGGACGAGCTGTCCGAAGAGGACAAGCTGACCGTGCAGCGGGCCCGTCGGATCGAGCGGTTCCTGTCGCAGAACATGCTCGTCGCCGAGCAGTTCACCGGCCAGCCGGGCTCGACCGTGCCGCGCGCGGAGACCGTCGAGGCGTTCGACAAGATCAGCAAGGGTGAGTTCGACCACTACCCGGAGCAGGCGTTCCTGGGCATCGGTGGCCTCGAGGACCTCGAGAAGAAGTACAAGGAACTCACCGGCAAGTGATGTCGGGACGACGGCGGGGCGGGTGTCCTTTATGGACTCTCACCCCGCCGTTGTCGTAACCGGTCGCGAACCTATTAGACTGCGCTCATCGGCGCGGGAACGAAGGAGAACCACGTGGCTGAGATGACCGTCGAGCTTGTCGCCGTCGAACGCCGTCTCTGGTCCGGTCAGGCGACGTTCGTGGTCGCGCAGACCACCGAGGGTGAGATCGGCCTGATGCCGGGTCACGAGCCGGTACTCGGTCAGCTCGTCGAGGGTGGTGTCGTCAAGGTGACGACCACGGACGGTGAGACCGTCCGCGCCGCGGTCCACGGTGGCTTCCTGTCCGTGACCGCCGAGCGGGTGAGCATCCTCGCCGAGTCGGCCGAGCTCGCCGACGAGATCGACGTCGAGGCCGCCCGGTCCGCGCTGAGCGGTGAGGACGAGGCCGAGCGGGCCAGAGCAACCGCCCGGCTCCGCGCGGCCGGCCAGTCGGTCTGACCCGGCGACGAGCAGGAGCCGGCCGTGGAAATCACCCTCGTTGTCCTGGTCGTCCTGCTCGGTCTTGCCGTCGTCGCGTTCTGGTACAGCTTCCGCTGGGGGCGGATGCGGCGGCAGGGCGGCGTGAGCGTCGCGTTGCGCTGGGACCCGGACAACGCCCGTGCGGGCTGGCACCTGGGTCTGGGGCGCTACGAGGGTGAGGTGTTCGCCTGGTACCGGGTGTGGAGCTTGCGCACCGGCCCGGACCGGGTGTTCGAACGTGAGACGTTGATGATCGCGGACCGCCGCGACCCGGTCGGCACCGAGGCGTATGCGGTGCCCTCGGACGCGACGGTCCTGCGCTGCGAGTCGGCCCTCCAGGAGCCCATCGAGATCGCGATGGGCCCGGACGCGCTGACCGGGTTCCTGTCCTGGCTGGAGTCCGCTCCGCCGGGCCGCCAGATCCCGCGCGCTTCTTGATCTAGCCCGGGGTGAACCGGCGTACCCATCGGCGTTGCCCCGGCGTTTCGACCGCGCGGGGGTGGTGGTGCTGCCGCGTCCAGGCAACAGCCTCAGCGGGGTCCACGCCGCTCAGAACGGCGAGGCAGGCGATGACCGTGCCGGTTCGCCCGACCCCACCCGCACAGGCGACCTCGACCGCTTCGCCGCCGCGTGCCCGCTCGTGCAGGGCGCGGATCTCCCGGACAGCGGCGTCCTCGTCGCGGGGCAGCCGGAAGTCCGGCCAGTCCAGCCAGGTGTGCGGCCACCCCAGATTGGCGTCGTGTTCGCGGCGCAGCCGCGCGGAGCCCAGGTAGAGGCCGAATTGGGGCGCCGGGCCGGTCGGCTGGGGGCGGCGCAGGCCGCGTCCGCGGACCCAGGACCCGTCCGGCAGCCGGATGCTGCCCGGCAGGGGTGCGTTGTCGCTCATGGCACGAACCTAGATCGCCGTGCGGGCGGCGGACATGCGGATGACCGCAGGCTCGCCGCGAATCGGACCGGTCAGGCCTCTCCGCCGGGCTTCCAGAGCACGTCGCCGTCCGGGTTGGCCAGCCGGGCCAGGATGAAGAGCAGGTCGGAGAGCCGGTTGAGGTACTTCACGGCCAGCACGTTCGTGCGGTCCGCGTCCGCCTCCACCAGCGCCCACCCGGCCCGTTCGGCCCGCCGGCTCACCGTGCGCGCCTGGTGCAGGAACGCCGCGCCCGGGGTGCCGCCCGGCAGGATGAACGACGTCAGCTTCGGCAGGCGCTCGTTGAACTCGTCGCACCAGCCTTCGAGCCGCTCGATGTAGGCCTCGGTGATGCGCAGCGGCGGGAACTCCGGGTCCGGCACCACCGGCGAGCACAGGTCGGCGCCGACGTCGAACAGGTCGTTCTGCACGCGGCGCAGCACCACCGCGATCTCCTCGTCGAGACCGCCCATCGCGAGCGCCAGCCCGACCACCGAGTTCGTCTCGTCGACGTCGGCGTAGGCCGCCAGCCGCGGGTCGGTCTTCGGCACGCGCGAGCCGTCGCCGAGCGCGGTCGTGCCGTTGTCGCCGACCCTGGTGTACACGCGGTTGATCCGTACCGGCATACCGAGAACCTTACGACTGCTCGAACAACCGCATGGCCTCCGGCGCTTCGAAACACACCGCGGAATCGATTCGCGCCCGCAGGTCCCGCACCAGTGCCCGGCCGCCGCGCCAGTCGCCCGGCCGCACGGTGATCGCCCCGCCGTGCGTGCCGAACAGGTGCAGGATCGGCAGCTGCCCGTCCGTGTGCTCGATGCCGACCCCGGCGAGGTCGTCGAACCGCACGACGGCCGCCGGTGACGGGTTCTGCCCGAAATACGTGGACAGGCCCTCCTCGCCCACCACGAGCCGGTAGCCGCGCGGCGCGGTCGAACCGACCAGCGCCCGCTTCATTTCCCGGCCGGGCGGCGCGGGCAGCGGGCTGCCCGGCAGTTCCGGCAGGTCACGCGGCACGTGCCGCTCCGGCGCGCACAGCACCAGCCGTCCGGCCAGCTCGCGGGCCGCTGCCGCGACCGCAGCCGGGTCGAGCCCGGCCAGCACGCGCTGCTGGTGCTCCGCGGCCGACGGCCAGCCGGTCAGCTCGCTCATCGCCGCGTCGAACGCCCGGTAGACCGCGAAATCCCGCTCGGCGACCTCCTCGGCGAGCCCGGCCCGGTCGACGGCCAGTTCCTCCGCCGTCGGACCGCTGCGGCCCAGCTCGGCCAGCTCGGTGCGGATGGCGTCGACGACCCGGGCGGCCTGCTTGTCCGGCACGTCGGTGCCGAAGCCGAGGACGGCCCGGCGCGCGTCGACCATCTGGTGGTCGAAGGCGATGTCGTAGACCAGGCCCTCGAGGTGCCGCAGGCGGTCGGTGAGGCGGTGGATGAGGATGCCGGCCGCGCACGCGACCTCCGCGGTCCACTCGACCAGCGCGCAGCCCACGACGCCGTTGGGGATGCTCGTCTGCGCCGGGGTGGGCAGGTCGAACGGCTCGGCGGTCACCGGCTGCCGCGGCGGGCCCGGGGGCAGCGGGAGCTTCAGACCGGCCGGGGGAGGGCCGGACAGCACGAGCGCGGCGTTGCCGCGGTGGAACCAGCGCGCGCACCACTCGCGCGCCTGCTCGGGGCCGGCGTGAACGGCGGCCAGCTGGACGTTGCCGGTCAGGCCGAACGCCCGGTTGCCGAACCACAGCGCCGACGGCAGCCACGCGGTCACGCCCGGGCCGTCGTTGCCGCGCTCCTCGGCCAGCAGCACGCCGCGCTCCAGCCGCAACGGCCCGGTGTCCAGGTCCGCCAGCGACTCGCACACGCGCCGCAGGTGCTCCGCCACGGTCTCCGGGCTGCTCGTGACGTCGAAACTGGTGTGCAGGACCTCGGTGGAGGCGTTGTTGTCGTAGCGGCTCGTGCGCACGCGCCGCATCGCCAGGTGCTCGACGAGGTGCGTGATCCCGGTCTGCAGGAACGACTCGTGGGCGAGCCCGACCCCGAACAGCAGGCTCGCGCTGAGCCTGCCCGGCTGGTCGGTCCAGAAGACCGGCACGCCGTCGATCTCGGCCCGGTGCACCTCGGGCAGGGACGGAGGCGCGGGCGGGGTCAACATTTCGCTCAAGGTTCCCCCAGTCGAGTGGGACGCACGGGCGCGTTATCGCCGCGAGGGAGCACAGTGTTTCACACGATAGTGCGAACTCGGTCGCCCTCTGTTATGTCCCGCCCCTCCGTTCGAGTGCCTGAACCGGAAGGCATGATGACGGCCATGAGCGAGCACTTCGACGTGCACGGTGGTGCGCGGCTGGTGGGCGAGGTCGAGGTCGTCGGAGCCAAGAACAGTGTTCTGAAGCTGATGGCGGCCGCACTCCTCGCCGAGGGCACCACCACCATCACCAACTGCCCGCAGATCCTGGACGTCCCGCTGATGGCGGACGTGCTGCGCAGCGTCGGGTGCGAGGTGGTCCTGGACGGCGACACCGCGAAGATCACGACCCCGTCCGAGCTGTCCCACCGGGCCGACTCGCCCGCGATGGGCAAGCTGCGTGCGTCCGTGTGCGTGCTCGGCCCGCTGGTCGGCCGCCTGAAGCAGGCCGTGGTCGCGTTGCCCGGCGGTGACGCGATCGGGTCCCGGCCGCTGGACATGCACCAGAACGGGCTGCGCGCGCTGGGCGCGACGAGCACCATCGAGCACGGGTGCGTCGTCGCCACCGCCGACCACCTCAAGGGCGCCCAGATCTGGCTGGACTTCCCGAGCGTGGGCGCGACCGAGAACATCCTGATGGCCGCGGTGCTGGCCGAGGGCACGACAGTGATTGACAACGCCGCGCGCGAGCCGGAGATCGTCGACATCTGCGTGATGCTGAACCAGATGGGCGCGAAGATCGAGGGCGCCGGGACGTCGACGCTGACCGTGCACGGCGTCACCGAGCTGCACCCCACCGAGCACCGCGTGATCGGCGACCGGATCGTGGGCGCGACGTGGGCCTTCGCGGCCGCGATGACCCGCGGTGACCTGACGGTGAAGGGCGTCAACCCGCACCACCTGGACCTGGTGCTGGAGAAGCTGCGGATGGCCGGCGCCGAGATCACGACGTTCGACGAGAGCGGTTTCCGGGTGGTGCAGGACGACCGGCCCAAGGCGGTCGACTTCGTGACGCTGCCCTACCCGGGGTTCGCCACCGACCTGCAGCCGTTCGCCGTCGCGTTGTCCGCGGTGTCCGAGGGCACCTCGATGATCACGGAGAACGTGTACGAGGCGCGGTTCCGGTTCATCGAGGAGATGGTGCGCCTGGGCGCCGACGCCCGGACGGACGGCCACCACGCGGTGGTCCGCGGGGTCGAGAAGCTGTCCTCCGCGCCGGTCTGGGCGTCCGACATCCGGGCGGGCGCGGGCCTGGTGCTGGCCGGCCTGTGCGCCGACGGGGTCACCGAGATCTGGGACGTGTTCCACATCGACCGCGGATACCCGTACTTCGTCGAGAACCTGAACCGGCTGGGCGCGCGCGTGGAGCGGGTCGTCGGCGCGGCGGAGCGCTGCTGACCGCGCTGCCCGGATGGCTGGCGCTACCGCCGGAAGGGCTGACACACGAGGAGCACCAGGCGCTGCCCGAGGAAGTGCGCGCCCGGCTCGAAATCGTCGACGGCGCTGTGGTGGTGCGGCCCGCGCCGCCGAGGGCGCACGAGCAGGTCGTGCGCAACCTCGTGTCCGTGCTGACCGCGGCTCGCCCCGTGGGCTACGAGGTCGACACCGGCGTCGGCCTCCTGCTCCGGGAAGTGCCGCTGCTCAACCGCAGGCCGGATCTGGTGGTGCACGACTCGCCGGACCGGGCGGCTCCGGCGCCGGAGCACTGCCTGCTGGTCGCCGAGGTGGTGTCCCGGGATTCGCTGGCCGCGGACCGCACGAGCAAGCCGGCCCACTACGCGGCCACGGGTGTCCCGCACTTCTGGCGGATCGAGAGCCTGGACAGCGGCGAGCTCCAGCTCTTCCGCTACCGCCTCGACCCCACCACTCGTGTCTACGCCTCTGCGGGTGTGGACACCGGCAAGGTCAGCCTCCACGACCCGTTCCCCGTCACGATCGACCTCGCCGCGCTGCTCTGACTCACTCCGCGGCCAGGCCGACGCCGAAGCCGATCAGCGCCGTGCCGGTCACCGCGTCCATCGCGCGGCGGACGCGTCGCCGGTTCAGCCAGCCCTTCGCCCAGCGGACCAGGAACAGCAGCGTCAGCTGCCACACCGTGCCGACCACCAGCACCGTGTACGCCAGCAGCAGCGCCTCGCCCGCGCCGGTCGTCGCCGGGTCCAGGAACTGCGGCAGCACCGACAGGTAGAACGCCATCACCTTCGGGTTGGTGATGTTCGACAGGAACCCTTCGCGGAACCGCCGCAGCCCGCTCGCCCGGCGCCGGTCCAGCTCGTCCAGCGCGTCGTAGTTCCCGCGCCACGCGCCGCGCAGCGCCTGGAACCCCAGCCAGCACAGGTAGGCGACCCCGGCCCACCGCACGGTCTCGAACAGTGGCCGCACCTGCACGATCAGCGTGCCCAGTCCGAGCCCGACCGCGGTGGCCTGCACCAGGTTGCCCAGGGCGATGCCGGAACAGGTGAACAACCCGCCCCGCGCGCCGCCGGCCAGCGCGTTCTTCAGCACGACCATCGTGTCCGGACCCGGCACCACCGCGATCAGCAGGGCGAACACCAGGTAACTCGCGTACAGGCTCCACGTCACACCCACGAGGCTAACTCGGCCGTCATGATGGGGTCAGGCTGATTTCGCACCCAGTGAGATGCGTCCTTGCGGGGCTGCGCGCGAAGTTACCGACGAGTACGCTCTGTGTGTCGTTCATCTGGAGGTGCACCGATGCCCTACCCCACGGATCGCGAGCGGGACCGCCCCTGGGTCATGCGCACCTACGCTGGACATTCGTCCGCGGCGGCCTCGAACGAGCTGTACCGCCGCAACCTCGCCAAGGGCCAGACCGGCCTCTCGGTGGCCTTCGACCTGCCGACCCAGACCGGCTACGACCCGGACCACCCGCTGGCCAAGGGCGAGGTCGGCAAGGTGGGCGTCCCCATCTCGCACATCGGCGACATGCGCCGCCTGTTCACCGGCATCCCGCTGGCCGAGGCCAACACCTCGATGACGATCAACGCGCCGGCCATGTGGCTGCTCGCGCTCTACGTCACCGTCGCGCAGGAGCAGGCCGACGCCGCGGGCCGCGACCGGGCCGAGGTGCTCGCCAAGCTCACCGGCACCACGCAGAACGACATCATCAAGGAGTACCTGTCCCGCGGGACCTACATCTTCCCGCCTGCGCCGAGCCTGCGCCTGATCACCGACGTGATCGCCTGGACGGTGCACCACATCCCGAAGTGGAACCCGATCAACATCTGCAGCTACCACCTGCAGGAGGCGGGCGCGACCCCGACGCAGGAGGTCGCCTACGCGTTGTCCACCGCGATCGCGGTGCTCGACGCCGTGCGTGACTCCGGCCAGGTCGAGCCCGCCGACATGGCGAAGGTCGTCGGCCGCATCTCGTTCTTCGTCAACGCCGGGGTCCGGTTCGTCGAAGAGATGTGCAAGATGCGCGCGTTCACCCGGCTCTGGGACGAGATCACGCGCGAACGCTACGGGGTCGAGGACCCGAAGGCGCGCCGCCTCCGCTACGGCGTGCAGGTCAACTCGCTCGGCCTGACCGAGGCGCAGCCGGAGAACAACGTCCAGCGGATCGTGCTGGAGATGCTCGGCGTCGCCCTGTCGCGGGACGCCCGCGCCCGCGCGATCCAGCTGCCTGCCTGGAACGAGGCGCTCGGCCTGCCGCGGCCGTGGGACCAGCAGTGGGCGCTGCGCATGCAGCAGGTGCTCGCCTACGAGACGGACCTGCTGGAGTACGAGGACATCTTCGCAGGCTCGCACGTCATCGAGTCCAAAGTGGACGAGATCGTGGCCGGGGCGCGCGCGGAGATCGAGCAGGTGACCGACCTCGGCGGCGCGGTGGCCGCGGTGGAAAGCGGTTACATGAAATCGCAGCTGGTGGCCTCGCTGGCCGAGTACCGGCGCGAGGTGGAGTCCGGCGGGCGGGTCATCGTCGGGGTCAACAAGTTCGACACCACCGAGCCCAGCCCGCTGCAGGCCGAGGGCGCCAAGGCGATCGAGACCGTCGACCCGGCGGTGGAGAAGCAGGCCGTCGCGGCGCTGGAGGAGTGGCGCCAGCAGCGCGACCAGGCCGCGGTCGACGCGGCGCTGGCGCGGCTGCGCGAAGTCGCGAAGACGTCGGAGAACCTGTTCGACGCCACGCTCGCGTGCGCGGCGGCGGGCGTGACCACCGGCGAGTGGGCCGGCGCGCTGCGCGAGGAGTTCGGCGAGTACCGGGCGCCGACCGGGGTGTCGGCGGCGGCGATGTCGGGCGACGCCGCGGAGCTGTCCCGGGTGCGCGACCGCGTGCGGGCGACCGGCGAGGAGCTGGGCGAGAAGCTGCGGATCCTGGTCGGCAAGCCGGGCCTGGACGGGCACTCCAACGGCGCCGAGCAGGTCGCGGTGCGAGCCCGTGACGTCGGGTTCGAGGTCGTCTACCAGGGCATCCGGCTCACCCCCGAGCAGATCGTGGCCGCCGCGGTGCAGGAGGGCGTGCACGTCGTCGGCCTGTCGGTGCTGTCCGGCTCGCACCTCGAGGTCGTGCCGCAGGTCGTCGACGGACTGCGGGCGGCGGGCGCCGGGGACATCCCGGTGATCGTCGGCGGGATCATCCCGCCCGAGGACGCGCGGCTGCTCACCGAGCGCGGGATCGCCCGGGTGTTCACGCCCAAGGACTACGAGCTGACCGAGATCATGGACGAAATCGTTTCGGTGGTGCGGGAACGCCACGAGTTGCCGCAGGACTGAGCCAGTTCTGTCACTTTCCGTGCGCATCGTCCACACTCAACGTTGATCTCTTTCCGATAACAGCGAGTGGCGATCTCGTTGCTTCTTTTGACCCCATCGGGTGCACCGCCTACGTTCGGTGAACCGGCGGAACCGAATAAGGGGTGCGACGAAAATGACGCACGGTCAGTGGACACGACGGGATTTCTTCCGGCGATCGGCGGTCGTCGGCGCAGCGGCTGTGGCGGGACCGACGTTGTTGGCAGCCTGCCAGAGCACCGAAAGCGGGGACACCCTCGAATCGGCGAGAAGCGCCAAGACGATCAGGATCGGCATCGCCAACGAGGCGCCCTACGGTTTCGCCGACACCTCCGGGAACACCACCGGTGAAGCGCCGGAAGTGGCCCGCGCCGTGTGCAAGGCCCTCGGGATCGACACCGTGCAGGCCAACGTCGTGCCGTTCGACCAGCTGATTCCCGCCCTGAACGCGAAGCAGTTCGACATCGTCGCGGCGGGCATGAACATCACGCCGACGCGCTGCAACGCGGCGTTGTTCTCGGATCCGGACTACTCGGCGCTGACCGCGTTGCTCGTGCCCAGCGGCAATCCGCAGGGCGTCAACACCCTCGCCGACGTCGCCGCCAAGAAGGTCAAGGTCGCGGTGCTCTCCGCCGCGGTGGAAAAGGGTTTCGCCACTTCCGCCGGGGTTTCCGAGGACCAGATCGAAACGCTGGACACGCAGGACAACATGTTGCGCGCGGTGACCGCGGGCCGCGTGTACTGCGCCGCCCTCACCGACATCTCGCTCAAGTGGCTGGTGAAGCAGAACCCGAACTCCGGTGTCGAGGTGACGCCCGGCTTCCAGCCCACCGAGAACGGCCAGCCGGTGCAGACCGCGGGCGGGTTCGTGTTCCGCAAGGACGACACCTCGCTGCGCGACGCGTTCAACCAGCAGCTGAAGACCTTGCACGACAACGGGGAGTGGCTGCGCATCGTGACGCCGTTCGGGTTCGACCAGAGCAACCTGCCCAAGGCCGACCTGACCACCGACAAGCTCTGCGCGGCCTGACGCTCGAGTCCAGGGGCGCGTCGTGTCGGACTCGACATCCAACATCATCTCGACCATCCTCAGTGGACTCGGCGCGACGGTCATGGCCGCGGCGGGCGGCATCGCGCTGACCATCGTGCTGTCGTTCGTCGCCGGGCTCGCGATGCTGTCGCGGTCCCGGACGGTGCGGTTCGTCAGCCGGGTCTACGTCGAGGGCTTCCGCGGCACGTCGGAAGTCGTGCAGCTGTTCTGGCTGTACTTCGTCCTCCCGGCGCTGGTCGGGTTCAAACTGGTCCCGCTGTTCGCCGGCATCATCGTGCTCGGGCTGAACCACGGCGCGTACGGAGCCGAGATCGTGCGTGGCGCGGTGCAGTCGGTGCCGCGCGCGCAGCGGGAAGGCGCGGTGGCGCTGTCGTTCAGCCCGGCGCAGCGCATGTTCCGGGTGATCCTGCCGCAGGCGGTGGTGGAGATGCTGCCGCCGTTCAACAACCTCTTCATCCAGCTGATGAAGAGCACGGCGCTGCTGTACTTCATCTCGGCCGGGGAGATCACCGAGAAGGGCGAGCTGCTGCGACCGCTCTACGGCAGCCAGCTCGTGCTGATCTACGGCGTGGAGCTGTTGTGCTACCTGGCGATCGCGGTGGTCATCACGATGATCATGCGCCTGCTGGAACGGGTGCTCGCCAAGCGGCTCGGGCGTGAGCCGCCGCCGCGGGAGAAGGCGTTCGCCAAGGCGGGGGTGGTCACCTGATGGACTGGGACTGGGACTACTTCTGGGACTCCATCCCCGTGCTGCTGGAGGGGTTGCTGGTCACCGTCGAGCTGACGGTGCTCGGCTCGCTGGTCGCCTACGTGCTGGGACTGGTGTTCGCCCTGGTGCGGCGCGCGCGGATCCCGGTGCTGAGCCAGGCGATGTACCTGTTCATCGAGCTGGTGCGCAGCACACCGCTGCTGATCCAGGTGTTCATCGTCTTCTACCTGCTGTGGCCGGCACTGGGCATCACGCCGTCGGCGTTCCTGACCGGCGTGATCGCGCTGGGCATCCACTACGCGACCTACACCTCCGAGGTGTACCGCGCCGGCATCGACGCCGTCCCGAAAGGACAGTGGGAGGCCGCGACGGCGCTGAGCATCCCGCGCACCCGCGTGTGGACCGGCATCGTGCTGCCGCAGGCCGTGCCGCGGGTGCTGCCCGCGCTCGGCAACTACATGATCTCGATGTTCAAGGAAACACCGCTGTTGCTGGCGATCGGCGTGCTGGACGTGCTGAACCGCGCCAAGGAGCAGGGCGCGGAGACCTTCCGGGTGATCGAGCCCTACACCCTGGCCGGCATCCTGTTCCTGCTCGTGAGTTACCCGTCGTCGATCCTCGTGCGAAGGTTGGAACGCCGTGTCGGACAGCTCTGAGATGATCCGGTTCGAGGGGGTCGTGAAGAAGTTCGGCGACCACGTGGTGTTGCGGGAGCTGGACTTCTCGGTGCGGCCAGGGGAGTTCGTGACGCTGATCGGGCCGAGCGGTTCGGGCAAGACCACGATCCTGCGGCTGCTGATGACGCTGGAGCAGGTGAACGCCGGGCGCATCTACGTCGGCGGCGAATGCCTGTCGCACATCGACAAGGGCGGCCGCATGGTGCCGGCGGGGGAGAAGCACCAGCGGCGCATGCGCAGGCGGATCGGCATGGTGTTCCAGCAGTTCAACCTGTTCCCGAACATGAAGGTGCTGCAGAACGTCACCGAGGCCCCGATCCGCGCGCTCGGCCTGTCCCGCCAGGAGGCCGAGCAGCGCGGCCGGGAGCTGCTGGAGATGGTCGGGCTGAGCGAGAAGGCCGACGCCCACCCCTCGCAGCTGTCCGGCGGTCAGCAGCAGCGGGTGGCGATCGCCCGCGCGCTGGCGATGCGGCCCGAGGTGCTGCTGCTGGACGAGGTGACGTCGGCGCTCGACCCCGAGCTGGTGGCCGGCGTGTTGAAGGTGCTGAAGGACATCGCGTCGACCACGGACATCACGTTCCTCTGCGTCACGCACGAAATGCAGTTCGCGCGGGACGTGTCGGACCGGGTGCTGATGTTCGACCACGGCCAGATCATCGAGGACGCGCCGCCGGAGAAGCTGTTCACCGACCCGGACCACCAACGGACGCGGGAGTTCCTGCAAGCGGTGCTCGATCGCGGCTGAGCCGGACCAGCGCGGCGGACCGGACGGCGATCACGGCGAGCTCCGCCGCGCTCCACAGCACGAGCCAGATCACCAGCGCGGGTGAGTAGTAGGCGGTCTGCCACCAGGTGGTGTCGCGACCGCCGAACAGCCCGCCCACCAGCTCGGCCAGCGCCACCAGCGCGACGAGCGGGAGCAGCCGGGGCACCAGTCCCCGGACCACCCGCCACCGGGTGGCGCGTGCCGCCCACCGGCGGGCGCGGAGCGCGGCGCGGATGCCGAGGCCGACGCTGAGCAGCGTCAGCGCGGCCAGGACGAGGTCGACGATGAGCCGCGTCGAGGACGGGGCCGGTGGCTGCTGACCGTGCAGGATCGCGGCGATGCCCTCGGTGAGCTGCGAGGTTCCCTCGTTGCCGAGCGAGACGCCGCTGTCCACCATCACGGCGATGCCGTAACCGTCGGGCAGCATCAGCGCGCCCGCCGTGTAGGTGAACCAGATTCCGGTGTGGCTGACCCGGCCCTGGTCGTCGGTCTGCCAGCCCATGGCGTAGTTCTCGCGCGCGGCGGTGTGCATGAGCGCGAGACCCTCCGCGGAGACGAGGCCGCCCCCGGTGCGCTGGACGGCGAGCCAGCGGGCCATGTCCTCGGCGGTGGTGATCACCCCGTCCGAGCCGGCGACGAAGCGGTCCGGTTCGGACACCGCGGGGGTGAGCCCGTAGGCGTAGAGGTGTCCGCGGTGGACGGTGGCGGGCAGGTCGCGGGGTGTCCGCGTGATGGCGGTCGTCGACCGCATCCCCGCCGGTTCGAAGACGTGCTGCCGCAGGTAGTCGCCGAAGGCCTGGCCGCTGACGACCTCGACGAGCCGCGCCGCGAGGTGGAAGTTGGTGTTGGTGTAGTGGTACTCGGCGCCGGGATCGCTCGCCAAAGTCGCCTGGCGGGCGCGCTGCACGGCGCCGGCCAGGTCGTCCGGCTGCGGGAGGCTCTTCTCCGGCAGGGTCCCATCGGTGAGGCCGGAGGTCTGGTTGAGCAGGTGCCGCACGGTGATCGCGCCGCCGCGCGGGTCGGCGAGGCGGAACTCCGGCAGGTAGGTGGCGACGGGGACGTCCAGGTCGAGCCTGCCGCTCTCGGCCAGCTGCACCACGGCCAGCGCGGTGAAGGCCTTCGACACCGACGCGATCGGCATCGGGGTCGTCGCCGTCGCGGTGCCGTAGCCGTGCAGGTGCACGACTTCGGTGTCCTTGGTGATCGCCACCGCGACCCCGGGATACCCGGCGGTCTCGGCGAAGTCGGCGACGTAGGAGTCGATCGAGGACGGTTCTTGTTCAGCTGTCGCCGTACCGGGGATCAGGGCGACGACCGCGGCCACCGCCGCGCACACGCGTTTCACGGGAGCCAAGGTAGGAACCGGGCGGGTCTCCGCACAGGATGCGGACGGCAGGGAAGGGATCCGACTTTCGTCATGGGTTGACCCGTCCGGGTGCCGTCTCGCATACTCGTGTTCGTCAGACGTGCATATGTACGTCAGGCGAACACAAGGGAGACGAAGATGTCCGCCGGATCGTTCTTGCGCACCGCCTTCACCACCAAGCTCTACGTCACCGTCCTGGTGGCGATCGTCCTCGGCGCGGCCCTCGGCTTCGTCGCGCCGGGTGTGGGCGCCGCGCTGCAACCCGTGGGCACCGGGTTCATCGAGCTGATCCAGATGCTCATCGCCCCGGTGGTGTTCTGCACGATCGTCACCGGGATCGCGTCGGCGGGCGAGCTGACCAGCGTCGGCCGCATCGGGGTCAAGGCGCTGGTCTACTTCGAGGTCCTGACCACGATCGCGCTCATCGTGGGCCTCGTCGTGATGGACCTGTTCAACCCGGGCGCCGGCATCCACGCCGACCCGGCCGCGCTGCACCTGTCCGGCACCGCGCAGCAATACGCGCAGACCGGCGAATCCCAGCACTGGTACGACTTCCTGGTCAACATCATCCCGGACACCGTGGTCAGCGCGTTCACCGGCGGCAACGTCCTGCAGGTGTTGCTGGTCTCGATCCTGTTCGCGATCGCGGTCAAGGCGCTGGGCGAACGCGGGGCGCCGGTGATCCGCGGCATCGAGCGGATCGGCGAAGTGGTGTTCGGGATCGTCAAGCTCGTCATGTACCTGGCGCCGGTCGGCGCGTTCGCCGCGATGGCCTACACGACGGGCAAGTTCGGCGCGTCCACCCTGGCCAGCCTCGGTGACGTCGTCCTCCTCTTCTGGGGCACCGGGATCGTGTTCTGCCTCGTCGTGTTCGGCGCGGTCGCGCGGCTGTGCGGCATCCGGATCCTCAAGCTGTACCGGTACTTCAAGGACGAGCTCCTCATCACGCTCGGCACCGCGAACTACGAGGTCGTGATGCCGCAGCTGATGCGCAAGCTGGAGCACCTCGGCTGCCCGAACCGGATCGTCGGCCTCGTGGTGCCGTCCGGGTACGCCTTCAACGGCGACGGCGTGTGCCTCTACCTCGGCTTCGCCTCGCTCTACATCGCACAGGCCTTCGACGTGAACCTGACGATCTGGCAGCAGGTCGGCCTGCTCGCCGTCTTCATGATCACCTCGAAGGGCAGCGCAGGGGTGGCCGGCGCCGGGTTCGTCATCCTCGCCGCGACCCTGTCCACCACCGGCGTCGTCCCGGTCGCCGGGATCATGCTGGTCCTCGGCATCGACCGGTTCCTCTCCACCATGCGCGGTCTCGTCAGCCTGTGCGGCCAGATGCTCGGCAGCATCGTCGTCAGCCGCTGGGAGGGCGACTTCGACCGCGACCGGGCGCGCCGCGTCCTCGACGGGCACGAGCCCGTCCCCGCGACCGTCGCAGTGAACTAGAAGGGAAACACATGGCCAGGCTGGACTACGTGGAGACGGGCAGCGAGGTCGCCGACCGCATCCGCGCGCGCCGAGGGGGGCGCCTGACCCCGCTGGACGGCATGCTGTTGCACAGCCCGCCGTTCGCCGACGGCTGGAACAACCTGCTGGGCGCCATCCGCGGGCAGGGCACCCTGCCCGGGGACCTGCGTGAGCTGGCGGTGCTGCGCGTCGCCGAGCTGAACGGCGCCGAGTACGAATGGGCGGCCCACGAGCCGGTCGCCAAGGAGGAGGGCATGACGGTCGAGCAGATCGCGGCCCTGCGCGAAGGCGGCGACCGCAGCGTCCTGGACGGCAGGCAGCGCGCGGTCCTCGATTACACCGACGCGATGACCAGGCGGATCCGGGTGCCGGACGAGCTGTTCGCGGCCCTGCGCGAGCACTTCGACGACCGCGAGATCGTCGAGCTGACCGTGACGATCGGCGCCTACAACCTGGTGTCCCGGTTCCTGGTCGCGCTGGAGGTCGGGTCGTGACGGGGCGGCTGGCGGGCAAGGTCGCGATCATCACCGGGGCGGGCAGCGTCGGCCCCGGCTGGGGCAACGGCCGGGCCGCCGCCGTGCTCTTCGCCCGCGAAGGCGCGCGGGTCTTCGCCGTGGACCTCAAGGCCGAGGCGCTGGCCGAGACCGTCGCCACCGTCGAATCCGAGGGCGGCGCGATCCGCACCCACCTGTGCGACGTGACCGACAGCGCGGCCGTGGCGGCGATGGTCGAGGCGTGCCGTGCGGAGTTCGGCCGCGTCGACGTCCTGGTCAACAACGTCGGCGGCTCGCGCAGGGGCGGGCCGGTCGAACTGTCCGAACAGGACTGGGCCGCCCAGCTGGACTACAACCTGACCAGCGTGTTCCTGACCTGCAAGCACGTCATCCCGGTGATGAAGGCGCAGGGCGGCGGCGCGATCGTCAACACCGCGTCCACCTCCGGCACCCGGTGGACCGGCTCGGCCCAGGCCGGTTACGCGTCGGCGAAGGCGGGCGTGATCCAGCTGTCCAAAGTGATCGCGGTGCAGCACGCGTCGGACGGCATCCGCGTCAACACCGTCGTGCCGGGGCAGTTGCACACGCCGATGGTCGAGGCGCGCCTGGCCGGGCAGCGGGCGGGCGGGGACGTGGACGCGTTGCTCGCCCAGCGGCAGGCGCGCATCCCGCTCGGCTTCGCCGGGGACGGCCGCGACACCGCGTACGCGGCCTTGTACCTGGCTTCCGACGAAGCCCGGTTCGTCACCGGTACCGAAATCGTCGTCGACGGCGGCATGACCGCGAGGTGTGACTGATGACCGATCCCCGCAACCCCGGCCCGGACCCGAACCCGCACGCGCCCGCGATCCCGTTGCCCGCGAACGCTTGCGACGCGCACTGTCACATCTTCGGGCCCACCGCGAAGTTCCCCTACGCGCCGGACCGCACGTTCACCCCGCCCGAGGCGCCGAAGGAAGACCTGCGGGCGCTGCACCGGCTGCTCGGATTCGAGCGCGCGGTCATCGTGCAGTCCGCCTGCCACGGGACCGACCACTCGGCGCTGCTCGACGCGCTGGAAACCGGCGGCGGCCGGTACCGCGGGGTCGCGTTGATCCGGCCGACGACGCCGAAGGCCGAGGTGGAGCGCCTGCACCGGGCCGGCGTGCGCGGCGCCCGGCTGCACTTCACGCCGCACCTCGGGCCGGCGCCGTCGCGGGAGGAGATCGACGCGATCGTCGCCCTGATCCGGCCGTACGGCTGGCACATTGCCCTGCACGTCGCCGGCGACGGCATCGCCGAGCACGCGGACCTGGTGCGGTCGCTCGGCGTGCAGGTGGTGATCGACCA
This sequence comes from Amycolatopsis sp. ATCC 39116, assembly GCF_000231075.2. Taxonomy (NCBI): domain Bacteria; kingdom Bacillati; phylum Actinomycetota; class Actinomycetes; order Pseudonocardiales; family Pseudonocardiaceae; genus Amycolatopsis; species Amycolatopsis sp. ATCC 39116. Next base: position 244,996 of record NZ_AFWY03000007.1, read on the forward strand.
CATGGCTCGCGTCGACCTGCGGCAGGGCCTGGACAGCGCGGCCGTGCGGTCGCTGTTGCGGTTGCTGGAGAGCGGTTCGGTGTGGGTGAAGCTGAGCGGCGCCGACCGGATCGCGACCGCGCCACCCAGCATGGCGGATTCGGTGGAGCTGGCGCGGTTGCTGGCCGCCGAGGCGCCGGAGCGGGTCGTGTGGGGCACCGACTTCCCGCACCCGAACACGCACGGGTTCGTGCCCAACGACGGCGACCTGGCCGACCTGATCGCGGAGATCACGCCGGACCCTTCGGCGCTGCTCGTCACGAACCCGACGCGCTGCTTCTTCGCGGAGGACTAGTGCAGACCCTCGATGTCGCGGGTGATGGCCGCGGCGGTGTCCAGCAGGCGCGGCACGAACCGGCCGTTGAGTTCGTCCAGCGAGACGCGGGCCGCGTTGACCGACACGTTCAGCGCGGCAAGCGCCCGTCCGCCCGCGCCACGCACCGGCGCGGCGGCCGAGCGGACGCCCTCCTCGCGCTCGCCGTCCACCACCGCGTACCCGCGTTCGGCGACCCGGCCCAGTTCGGCCCGCAGCTCGTCCGGGTCGGTGATGGTGTTCGGTGTGAGCTTCCGCAGTTCGACGCTGTCCAGATAGGACTCCAGCTCGGCGGGCGGCAGCGCGGCGAGCAGCACGCGGCCCATCGACGTGGGGTAGGCGGGCAGGCGCGAGCCGACGTTGAGCGTGATGGACATCGACCGCGACGCCGGGACCCGGGCCACGTAGACGATCTCGGGTCCGTCCAAAGTGGCCATCGAGCAGGATTCCCGCAGCTCGTCGGCCAGCGCGCGCATGTGCGGCTGGGCGTGCTCCCAGAACGGCAGCGCGGCCAGGTAGCCGTAGCCGAGCCGCAGGACGCCCGCGGTGAGGCGGAAGCGGCGGTCGTCGACCTCGGCGAACCCGAGGCGTTCCAGCGTCAGCAGGATGCGGCGCGCGGTGGCGCGGGTGAACCCGGTGGCCGCGGCCGCCTCGCTCACCGTCATCGCCGGGCGTTCCGCGGAAAAGGCCTGCAGCAGCCGGAAGGCCTTCTCCACCGAGTCGATGACGTCGGGGTCCTCTCTCGACACTGCCGCTCCTCGCCGTGGTCGCCTGCCGGAAACGGTACCCGAGCGCGGGGGAGGAGTGGCGGATGACGGAGGGACTGCTGTACGTGCTGTCCGAGCCGGGCGAGGTCGCCGAGGCGGAGTTCCACGACTGGTACGACAACGAGCACGCGCCCGCCCGCGTCGGCGTGCCGGGGATCCGCAGCGGGTACCGGTACCGCGAGCTGGACGGGGCGCGGCCGTCGTGGCTGGCCTGGTACGAGCTGGACCTGGCGGCGCTGGCGAGCCCGGAGTACGAGGTCGTGCGGCGGCGGAGCCCGCGGGAGCAGTCGGTGGTCTCGCGGCTGGCGACGCTCGACCGGCGGGTGTACGAGCTGACCGGGTCCTGGGGTTCGTGCGTCGCGCCGGCACCGGTGGTGGTGTCGGTGGCGCTGTCCGGGGACACCGCCGAGCTGGAGCGCTGGTACCGCGAGGAGCACGTGCCGTTGCTGCTGGAGCTGCCCGGTTGGCACCGGATCCGGCGGTACCGGCGGGTCGAGGGGGACGGGCCGGAGGTGCTGGCGTTCCACGAGATCGCGGACGTGTCGCTGTTCGGGTCGCCGGGCTACCGGCACGCGACGAGCACGCCGTGGCGGGACCGGGTGATGGCGACGGTGACCGCGCGGGAGCGGCGCGTCTTCGGGTACCACAACACGGCCGTCGCGAGGTAGCGTCGGGCCATGGCCGAGTACGAGCACATCCTGGTCAAGCGCGACGACGCGACGGTGACGATCACGATGAACCGGGCCGCCCGCCGCAACTCCCTGTCCGAAGCCCACCTCGCCGAGCTGCTGGCGGCGTTCGAGGAGACGGCGGCGACCGACGCGACGGGCGTCGTCCTGGCCGGCGCGGGCCCGGTGTTCTCGGCGGGGCACGACTTCGGTGACGTGGCGTCCCGGGACTTGGCGGGCGTGCGGCGCCTGCTGACCCTGTGCACCCGGCTGATGCGGACGATGGAGTCGGTGCCGCAGGTGGTGATCGCACGCGTGCACGGACTGGCGACCGCGGCGGGGTGCCAGCTGGTCGCGTCGTGCGACCTGGCGGTCGCGGCGGCCTCCGCGGGCTTCGCGCTGCCCGGCGGCAAGGGCGGCTGGTTCTGCCACACGCCGGCGGTGCCGGTCGCGCGAGCGATCGGGCGCAAGCGGCTGATGGAGCTGGCGCTGACGGGCGACGTCATCGATGCGGCGACGGCCCTGGAATGGGGCCTGGTGAACCGGGTGGTGCCGGACGAGGACCTCGACGCGGCGGTGGCCGAGTTGCTGGGCCGGGCCACGCGCGGCAGCCGGGCCAGCAAGGCGCTCGGGAAGCAGACCCTGTACGCCCAGCTGGACCGCCCGGAGGCCGACGCGTACGCGATCGCGGTCGAGGTGATGGCGGCGGCGTCGCAAACACCGTCGGCACGGGAGGGAATGGCTTCCTTCCTGGAGAAGCGAAAGCCGGAGTGGCCCGAGTGAGGGATGTTCGGCCTGCTCTGTTCGGGTGAACTGAAAATTCAACCACCACGTTCCGTTATGTCCGGAACGGTGTTCATCCGTGCAGCTCAAAGTCACTGTGGACGGTCCCGGTCAAGATCCGCATCTGCCGGCTCGTCCGCCTGAACGCTGTTACAACCAGGAGCACGCTGCGATTGATGGTGCGACGCAAGCGGGACGGCCCGCCGCGCACGCACTAAGGAACGCCCGTGACTCATCCGCCCTATGCCCCGCCCACGCCCGTGCAGCCGAAGAACGGCCTCGGCACCGCGGGGTTCGTCCTCGGACTCGTCGGCCTCGTGTTCGCCTTCATCCCGATCGTCGGCGTGGTGGCGTGGCCGCTGGTCATCATCGGCCTGATCCTGTCGATCGTCGGCGTTTCCCGCGCCACCAAGGGCGCCGCGACGAACAAGGGGCTCGCCATCGCGGGCGTCGTGTGCTCGGCGGTCGGCCTGGTCATCTGCATCCTGTGGACCGCCGTGTTCGGCGCCGCCGTCGACAAGGTCAACGACTCGACCCCGACCAGTGGCGACCCTGCTGCGGCAGCGCACCAGATCCTGCTCGAGGTGACCACCGGCCAGCGGAGCAACCTCAACTGGACGAGCGGGCTCAGCGTGAACAACCAGGAGATCGTCGAGGCCGGGCAGACCTGGTCCAAGACTCTCGGCGTCGAGGAACTCGGTTTCACGTCGGTCACGGTCACGCCGGTGACCACCGACATCAACGCCCAGCCGAACAGCTGCAAGATCACCGTGGACGGCAAGCCGGTCGCCGAGAACTCGAACCTGGTGGCCGCGATCTGCTCTTACACGGGCGGCTGACATGACTGAGACGACGCCCAGGAGGCGCATGTCATCGAAGCAGACGGGCCGAGTGGCGCGGCGAGGCAAAACGCGCTGGAGCAGCTCTTGGTGCTGCACTCGATCTGCCGCATCCTGATGCGGGTGCCGGTGATACGGCTGACCGCGCTAACCCGCTGATCCAGCCGGCCGGGCGCGGGGTTCCTCAGCCGAGACCCCGCGCCGTTCCATGGCCTGGGACCCGCTCCACGCGATCGGATGAACCACCGCGCCCCGCGATTGACCACACCAACCCGCCGCCCCTAAGCACGACGAGTGATCCTCCGGCGGCGCGGACCGCAGCTGGCACTCGTCGCCCTCGTGCAGGTGCTCGCCATGAGCCTCTGGTTCTCCGCCTCCACCGTGGTCCCGGCGCTCCGCGCGGAGTGGGGCCTCTCGCGGCAGGCGGGGATCCTCCTGACGATCACCGTGCAGCTCGGGTTCGCCACCGGGGCCGTCGTCTCCGCCGCCGTCAACCTCGCCGATCGCGCCCGGCCGCAGGTCCTCCTCGCCGCCGGCAGTGCTCTCGGTGCGGCCGCCACGTTCGCGTTCCCATCGGCCGGTCCCGCCGCGGCCGCTCCGCTCCGGTTCCTCACCGGGTTCGCCCTCGCGGCCGTCTACCCGGTCGGCATGAAGATCGTCGTCTCCTGGTTCCCGCGTCAGCGCGGGACCGCGCTCGGCGTCCTGGTCGGCGCGCTGACCCTCGGCTCCGCGCTGCCCAGCCTCCTCAGCACCGGCCACTGGCGGACCGTCCTGGCCATCGCCGCGACGCTCGCCCTCCTCGCCGCCCCGATCGCTCTCACCCTGGTCCGCCCCGGCCCGGACTGGCGCCCGTCACCGCCCTGGGAACCCCGCTACCTGCTCCGCATGGCCCGCGACCGGGCGCAACGCCTCGTCTGCCTCGGCTACTTCGGCCACATGTGGGAGCTGTACGCGCTGTGGGCCTGGCTGCCCAGCTATATCGCGGCTGCGGGCGACGGCGACAGCTTCACCACCATCGGCGTCGCGGGCGTCGCCGGGGCACTGCTCGGCGGCGTTCTCGCCGACCGCTTCGGCCGCACAGCCGTCACCACCGCCGTCATGCTCACCAGCGCCGCCTGCGGCCTGCTGTCCGTCGCCGCGTGGGGAACGCCCCTGCTCGCGCCGCTGCTGCTCGTGTGGGGCGCCGCCGTGATCGCCGACTCCGCGCAGTTCTCCGCGGCCCTGTCCGAGGTCGCCGACCCGCGCTACGCCGGCACCGCGCTCACCGCGATGACCGCCGCCGGGTTCGTCGTCAGCGCGATCACCATCCAGCTGCTCCCGCTGCTCGCCGACCTCACCGGCTGGCGCGACGCGGTCGCCCTGCTGTCGATCGGCCCGCTCCTCGGCGCTGTCGCGATGGTCAGCGTTCGTGCAGCAGCAGGAGCCCGTACGCCGCGATCGACTGGGCGTCCGTGATCTCCCCGCGCGCGATCATCTTCTCGAACTCGTCCCGGCTGAACCACGCCGTGCGCATGTCCTGTTCCTCGTGCTCGCGCTCGTGCGGGCCCTCGACCAGCTCCGTCGCCAGGTAGACCCGGCCGCGCTGGCTCGACATGCCCGGCGCGACGTCCAGCAGCCCGAGGTCGGTCAGCGAACCGGCCACCAGCCCGGTCTCCTCCCGCAGCTCCCGCGCCGCCAGCTCCACCGGGTCCACCTCGGCCAGCCCGGGCGCGGTGCCCTGCGGGAACTCCCAGCGCCGCAGGCCGAGCGGGTACCGGTACTGCTCGACCAGGTGCAGCCGGTCGCCGTCGAGCGGGACGACCAGCGCGTAGTCCGGCTTGTCGACCACGCCGTAAATGCCGGGCGAGCCGTCCGGGCGGCGGATGTCGTCCTCACGCACCGTCATCCAGTTGTTCCGGTACACCTCGCGGGAGCCGAGCCGTTCGATGGGATCCACGCGACCAGTCTGCCGAAGCATCTTCTACCCTCGCCGGGTGCGTCTCGTGATCGCTCGTTGCCAAGTGGACTACGCCGGCCGTCTGACGGCCCACCTCCCGATGGCCACCCGGTTGCTGCTCATCAAGGCGGACGGCTCGGTGTCGGTGCACTCCGACGACCGCGCCTACAAGCCGCTGAACTGGATGAGCCCGCCGTGCTGGCTCATCGAGGACGGCGACGTCTGGACGGTGCAGAACAAGGCCGGCGAGAAGCTCGTCATCACCATCGAAGAGCGGATCGACGAGATCAGCCACGAACTGGGCGCCGAGCCGGGCCTGCAGAAGGACGGCGTCGAGGCGCACCTGCAGGAGCTGCTGGCCGAGCACATCACCACGCTCGGCGAGGGGTACACGCTGGTCCGCCGCGAGTACCCGACGGCGATCGGGCCGGTCGACATCCTCGCCCGCGACGCCGACGGCGGCTCGGTGGCGGTGGAGATCAAGCGCCGCGGCGAGATCGACGGCGTCGAGCAGCTGACCCGCTACCTGGAGCTGCTCAACCGCGACCCGCTGCTGGCGCCGGTGCAGGGCGTGTTCGCCGCGCAGCTGATCAAGCCCCAGGCCCGCACGCTGGCCGAGGACCGCGGCATCCGCTGCCTGACCCTGGACTACGACGCCCTCCGCGGCACCGAATCCGACGACCTCCGCTTGTTCTGAACACGCGAATTCGCCGCACCACGCCGGACGTGGTGCGGCGCATCCCTGTTTCACGTCAAAGGCTGTTGACGATCGCGCTAATCAGGTTGATCAAGCCGTAGACCAGGTCGTTCAGGCTCACCGGGGTCCTCCCTCGAAGGTTTCAACGGTTGGTACGCCGCCGTTCCACGGCGGCGGGGAAATGCAATCGAAGGCGCATTACCAGCCGGTAACCGGCGCTTTCCCCGATGTTTCTCACCTCCCATGACGTGGATCACGGTCACGATCGGGTGCCGAGTTGCGGCGGGTGACACCGCGCGGTTGGGTTGTCACCGGTTTGATCTCGACACGGTCAAGGCGCGACCGCTGGCGTGCACGGCTGGGATACCGCGTAGTAATGTGCGCTCGTCACTCGATCGTGGTGATTCTTGTTCGGAGATGTTGGACTCCCGGAGGTGGCATCGGTGCCCGTCCTAGCCGCAGCGAACCTGCGACTTGATGCGCACGCGATCGACTACGTGTTGCTCGCGTTCTACTTCGTGCTGGTGCTCGGCATCGGCTACCTGGCCCGGAAACAGGTGTCGAGCAGCATCGACTTCTTCCTGTCCGGCCGCTCCCTGCCCGCCTGGGTCACCGGGCTCGCCTTCATCTCCGCCAACCTCGGCGCCATCGAAGTGATGGGGATGTCGGCCAACGGCGCGCAGTACGGCCTGCCCACGGCCCACTACTTCTGGATCGGCGCCATCCCGGCGATGTTGTTCCTCGGCATCGTGATGATGCCCTTCTACTACGGGTCGAAGGTCCGCAGCGTGCCGGAGTTCATGCGGCGCCGCTTCGGCACCGGCGCCCACCTGACGAACGGCATCAGCTTCGCGCTGGCCCAGATCCTCATCGCGGGCGCGAACCTGTACCTGCTGGCCAGCGTGGTGAACCTGCTGCTGGGCTGGCCGATCTGGTTCTCGATCGTCATCGCCGCGGTCATCGTGCTCGCCTACACCGCGCTCGGCGGCCTGTCCGCGGCCATCTACAACGAGGTGCTGCAGTTCTTCGTCATCGTCGCCGCGCTGGTGCCGCTGACGATCGTCGGTCTCTACAAGGTCGGCGGCTGGGACGGCCTGGTCGACAAGGTCACCAACGGGCCCGGCGGCGCGGAGCAGCTGAGCTCCTGGCCCGGTAACCAGCTCACCGGCTTCGGCAGCAACTTCCTGTCCGTGCTCGGCCTGGTGTTCGGCCTCGGGTTCGTGCTGTCGTTCGGCTACTGGACCACGAACTTCGTCGAGGTCCAGCGCGCGATGGCCTCGAAGAGCATGTCGGCGGCGCGCCGCACGCCGATCATCGGCGCGTTCCCGAAGATGCTGGTGCCGTTCATCGTGATCATCCCGGGCATGATCGCCGCGGTCACGGTCACCGAGCTGCAGGGCGAGAACAAGCAGGCCCTGATCGACGGCGGGTCCGCGCCCAGCGGCGCGACCTTCAACGACGCGCTGCTGCTGCTCATGCGCGACCTGCTGCCCAACGGTGTGCTGGGCGTCGCGATCGCCGGTCTGCTGGCCTCGTTCATGGCAGGCATGGCGGCGAACCTGAGCTCGTTCAACACCGTGTTCACGTACGACATCTGGCAGGCCTACATCAAGAAGGACAAGCCGGACTCGTACTACCTGAACATGGGCCGCTGGGTCACCGCGGGCGCCACGATCCTGGCCATCGGCACGGCGGGCATCGCCTCGCAGTACTCCAACCTGATGGACTACCTGCAGCAGCTGTTCTCGTTCTTCAACGCGCCGCTGTTCGCCACCTTCATCCTCGGCATGTTCTGGAAGCGCATGACGCCGGCAGCCGCCTGGATCGGTCTGCTGTCCGGTACCGCGTCGGCCATCGTGGTGTTCCTGCTCGCCGAGACCGGCGTGTGGGACCTGCCCGGCCAGGGCGCCAGCTTCATCGGCGCCGGCGCCGCGTTCGTGGTCGACATCGTGGTCAGCGTCGCGGTGACCATGGTGACCAAGCCGCGCGAGGCCTCCGAGCTGACCGGGCTGGTCTACTCGCTCACCCCGAAGGAGACGCGCCGGCACTCCACCACCGGCGAGGACGCGGGCTGGTACCGCAACCCGGGCCTGCTCGCGGGCATCGTCCTGGTCATCACGATCGCGCTGAACATCGCCTTCTAGGAGGTTGGCACACATGGCTAGCGAAACCCCCGCGCGCACGCGCCGGGCAGGCGCGTTCGACATCCGGCTGATCATCGCTTTGCTGACCGGCGTCTACGGCGTGGTCCTGACGATCATGGGCATCGCGTTCACCGACGACGCCGAGCTGCAGAAGGCGGCGGGCGTGAACATCAACCTGTGGGCCGGCATCGGCCTGCTGATCTTCACCGCCCTGTTCGTGCTGTGGGCGGTCGTGCGGCCGATCCGGGTCCCGGTGTCGGAAGGCGACGAGACCCCGGCCGAATAGGCAGGTTCGGAACATCCCGGCGAGGCCGGGCGGCTACCGTGCACCGCGTGCACCATGTCGCCCGGCCTCGCCGTTTCGTCCCCGTGGTCCTGCTCGCCCTGACCGTCTCCGCGTGCGCCGGACCCGACCTCGGCAAGCAGAACTTCCCGCGCACGACCGTCACGCAGACCAGCGCCGCCACCGGCCCGATCGACGACGCCGCGGTCAGCCTGGACGCGCTGCGCACCGTTGACCCGTGCGGGATGTTGCAGGGAGACACCGTCACCGGCGTCGGCACGCCGGTCGAGGACAGCCTCCACTCGACCGGGCTGGACGGCTGCGCCGTCGAGGTCACCGACGCGGGCGGCAAGGAGGCGCGGCTGAGCCTCACGATGGGGGAGACGCTCCTGCTGTCCTCCGCGACCCAGATCGGCACCGTCGAGGGCCTGCCGGTCGTCGAGCGCGACCTGGACGACCCGGACACCGCCGAGGAGGAGGGCTGCGTGGTCACCGCGGTCACCTCCGAGACGCCGGCCATCGGCATCTCCGTCCAGGTCACCTACCAGGGCGCGGACGCCTGCGAAACCGGTCTGACCGTCATCCGCGAGGTCGTCGCCAAGATGCACGGCTCGCCGCCCCGGATGACCCGCGCCGCGAACTCGGCCGTGCCGCTCGACCCGTGCACGCTGGTGGACGACACCGTCGCCGCCGAGGTCCTCGGCCGCAGCACCGCCAAGCGGCCCGGCGGCCTGCACGAGTGCCACTGGTCGGGCGGCAACGCCACCGGCTACCTGCGCATCTCCGAGACCGTCGAGCCGTCCGACGGCGACGACGGCACGCGCGTGGACCTGGGCGGCGGGATCACCGGCTACCAGGAGAAACGGACCACGGCGGGCAACAGCTGCACCATCGAGTGGACCCACCTGCGGACCGGCGACGGCGAGGGCGAGGTGGTCAAGTTCGAGTACGACAACTTCCACGACGACGCCGCCGGGGACGACTCGTGCGGGAAAGCGCGTCGCATCGTCGACACGATCCTGCCGAAGCTGCCCAAGTCCTGATAGGAAAGGGGCGACGACGGAGTCAGGAGGCGGGCATGAAGAAGATCATCAACGATCCGGCGGACGTGGTCACCGAGTCGCTGCGCGGGCTGGCCGCCGCGCACGCGGACATCCTGCGGGTCCAGGAGGACCCCAACCTGGTCGTGCGCGCCGACGCGCCGGTGGACGGCAAGGTCGCGGTGATCTCCGGCGGCGGGTCCGGGCACGAGCCGCTGCACGGCGGGTTCGTCGGCCTCGGCATGCTCGACGCGGCGGTGCCCGGCGCGGTGTTCACCTCGCCCACGCCGGACGCGGTGCAGGCCGCCATCAGCGCGACCACCGGCGCGGCCGGGGCTCTGCTGATCGTCAAGAACTACACCGGTGACGTGCTGAACTTCGAGACCGCGGGCGAGCTGGCCGCGGCCGAGGACCTGGACGTGCGCAGCGTGGTGATCGACGACGACGTAGCTGTCGCCGATTCGACCTACACCGCGGGACGGCGGGGCGTCGGCGGCACGGTGCTGCTGGAGAAGATCGCCGGCGCCGCGGCCGAGCGGGGCGATTCGCTGGACGCGGTGGAAGCGCTGGCGCGCAAGGTCATCGGCCAGGTCCGGTCGATCGGGGTCGCGCTCACCGCGCCGACCGTGCCGCACGTCGGCGAGCCCAGCTTCGACCTCGGCGCCGACGAGATCGAGTTCGGCATCGGCATCCACGGCGAGCCGGGCCGCGAGCGGATCAAGGCCGAGCCTGCCGACGAGCTGGTGGCGCGCATGGTCGGGGCCGTCGTCGAGGACCTGCCGTTCACCGAGGGCGACCGGGTGCTGCTGTTCACCAACTCGATGGGCGCCACCCCGCTGGTCGAGCTGTACCTCGCGCATGGCATCGCCGAGCGGCTGCTGGCCGATCGCGGCATCATGGTCGAACGCCGGCTGGTGGGCCCCTACATCACCAGCCTGGAGATGCAGGGCATCAGCCTGACCCTGCTGAAGCTCGACGACGAGCTGACCGAACTGTGGGACGCGCCGGTGAACACCGCCGCACTGCGCTGGAAGGCCTGAGGACATGGGATGCACGCCGGAGGGCGTCGCGAACGCGTTGCGGGGCGCCGCGGCCGTGATCGCCGAGCACCGCGCCGAGCTGATCGAACTCGACCGGGCCATCGGGGACGGTGACCACGGCGAGAACATGAACCGCGGGTTCCAGGCCGTGCTGGCCGCGCTGGACGGCGGCGTGCCGGAAACGCCGGGCGGGGTGCTCAAGCTCGCGGCGACGACGTTGATCTCGAAGGTCGGCGGCGCGGCGGGGCCGTTGTACGGCACGGCTTTCCTGCGGGCGTCGACGGTCGTGTCGAACCAGCCGGAGCTGGGCGCGGCGGAGGTCGTGGCCGCCTTGCGGGCCGGGCTGGAAGGCGTGCAGGCGCGCGGCAAGGCGGTCGAGGGCGACAAGACGATGGTCGACGCGCTGCTGCCCGCGGTCGCCGCGGCGGAGAAGGCGGGCGGCGGCGACGTCGCGGCGGTCCTGTTGGCGGCCGCCGAGGGCGCCGCGACCGGCGCGGAGTCCACTGTGGACCTGGTTGCGCGGAAGGGCAGGGCGTCCTACCTGGGCGAGCGCAGCGCGGGGCACCTCGACCCGGGCGCGCGCTCGACGGCGCTGCTGCTCGCCGCGTTCGCCGAGGCGGCCCGATGAGCGTCGGCCTGGTGCTGGTGTCGCACAGCGCGAAGCTCGCCGAAGGGGTCGCCGAGGTCGCCGCGCAAATGGCGCCCGACGTGACGATCGTGCCCGCGGGCGGCCTGCCCGGCGGCGGGATCGGCACGGACTACGACTCGGTCGTGGCGGCGGTGCAGCGCGCCGATTCCGGGTCCGGGGTCGTGCTGCTCTACGACCTGGGCAGCGCGCAGATGACGGCGGAGCTCGCGGTCGAGTCGCTGGCCGACCCGGGCGCCGTGGTGGTGGCGGACGCGCCGCTGGTGGAGGGCACGGTCGCGGCGGCGGTGGCGGCGCAGAACGGAGCCGACCGGGCCGGGGTGCTGGAGGCCGCCTCGGCGGCCGCCGCACCTCCGGAGCTGGCCGCGACCGCGGAGCCGGCCACGGACTGCGTGGAGTTCACGCTGACCAACGAGGTGGGCCTGCACGCCCGCCCCGCGGCGGTGCTGGCGCGCAGCCTGGCCGCGCTGGAGGCCGAGGTGAGCGTCCGGCTGGGCGACCAGGAGGCCGACGCGCACAGCGTGCTGGCGCTGATGGCGCTCGGCGCGCGGAAGGGCGACCGGATCCAGGTGCGCGCGGGAGGCCCCCAGGCGGCCGAGGCGCTGCGCGTGGTGCAGGACCTGGTGGAGGACAACTTCGGCGACCCCGCCTGACGGTTTCGCCTGTCGTTGGGCACCTCCGTGGGCGGGGCGCGCCCGCGGCCCGCGCTTTCGGTTCGCGTTGCGCGCTCCTGGCCGTGACCCCGCGCTGCTGGCCGCGAGCCCGCGCTGCTGGTCGCAGTTGCGCACTCGCCGCGGCGAGTCCCGCCGCTCATCGGCGCGAGTCCGATGCTCCCGCGCTCCGAGGTCCACGCTCCTGGCCGTTCGGCGCTCGCTGCAGGACTGGCCGGGAGCCTCGCGCTCCAGGTTCACCGTCCGCGCACGACGAGTTCCCCGTCCAGCGGCACTGGACCGTCGCCTGCCTTTTCCCGTCTCCCGGTGCCAAGCCTGGCGGCGGTGGAACTCGCGCGGGTGCACCTGATTCGATACACCTCCCGTCCGGTCGTCGCGCGTGGCACCATCGAGGGCTACCGACGAGTAACCCGGAGGCCGCTATGGCGCGGACGATCGAAACGGCAGGCGTGGTCGGGCTCGGCACGATGGGCTCCGGGATCGCGGAGGTCCTGGCCCGCAGCGGCATCCGGGTCATCGGCGTCGAGGTGGATGCCGCCGCGGTGGAGCGCGCCCGCGGGCACGTCGAGCAGTCCACGGCCCGCGCCCTCACCGGCGGCAAGCTCGACGAGGATGACCGCGCGGCCCTGCTCGCCCGCATCACCTACACCACCTCGCTGACCGACCTCGCCGACGCCGACCTGGTCATCGAGGCCGTCCCGGAGAGCCTCGACCTCAAGGCCGAGGTGTTCGCCCAGCTGGACAAGATCGTCGGGCCCGACGCGGTGCTCGCGTCGAACACGTCGTCCCTGTCGGTCACCGAGATCGGCGTGCACACCTCCCGCCCCGGCAAGGTCGTCGGGATGCACTTCTTCAACCCGGCGCCCGTGCTCAAGCTGGTCGAGATCGTGCGGACCGTCGTCACAGAGCCGGACGTGATCGCCGACGTCACCGGGTTCGCCGAGCGCCTCGGCAAGACGCCGGTCGTCATCGGCGACCGCGCCGGGTTCATCGCCAACGCCCTGCTGTTCGGCTACCTGAACCACGCGGTGCGGATGTTCGAGCAGCGCTACGCCACGCGCGAGGACCTCGACGCGGCGATGCGCCTCGGCTGCGGGTACCCGATGGGCCCGCTCGCGCTGCTCGACCTGATCGGGCTGGACACCGCCTACGAGATCCTCGAGTCGATGTACCGGCAGTCGCGCAACCGGTTGCACGCGCCCGCGCCGCTGCTCAAGCAGATGATCACCGCGGGTCTGCTCGGCCGGAAGTCCGGTCGCGGGTTCTACACCTACGAGGGCCCGGATTCACCGGTCGTCGTCGACTCGGCGCCCGGCGTCGCGCCCGTTGACCCCGGCGAGGTGCGGCCGGTGCGCTCGGTCGGCGTGATCGGCACCGGCACGATGGCGACCGGGATCGCGGAGGTGTTCGCCAAGCGCGGGTACGACGTCGTGCTCCGCGCCCGCACCACCGACAAGGCAGAGGCGGCGGTGGCGCGGATCGCCAAGTCGGTGAACCGGGCGGTGTCGAAGGGCAAGCTGTCGGAGTCGGACGGCGCCGCGGCGCTGGCCCGGGTCACGCCGGTCGCCGACTTCACCGCGCTGTCCAGTGTGGACCTGGTGGTCGAGGCCGTGGCCGAGGACCTCGCGGTCAAGCAGGAGGTGTTCGCCGCGCTGGACGCGGTGGCCAAGCCGGGCGCGATCCTCGCGACGACGACCTCGTCGCTGCCGGTGATCGAGTGCGCGGCCGCGACCGAGCGCCCCGGGGACGTGGTCGGGCTGCACTTCTTCAACCCGGCGCCGGTGATGAAACTGGTCGAGGTGGTGCGCACGATCGCCACCGCGCCCGACGTCGTGGCCACCGCACACGCGGTCTGCGCGGCGATCGGCAAACACCCGGTGCACTGCGGCGACCGGGCTGGTTTCATCGTGAACGCGCTGCTCTTCCCGTACCTGAACGACGCGGTGAAGATGCTCGAGGCGCACTACGCGCAGGCCGCGGACATCGACACCGCGATGAAGGTCGGGTGCGGGCTGCCGATGGGCCCGTTCGAGCTGCTGGACGTCGTCGGTCTCGACGTGTCGCTGGCGATCCAGCGGACCCTGTTCAACGAGTTCCGCGAGGAGGGCTTCGCGCCGGCGCCGCTGCTGGAGCACCTCGTCACGGCCGGGCGGCTGGGCCGCAAGACGGGGAAGGGGTTCGCGGACTACACCGTTCAGTGACCGCAGCCGCAGGCGCCGCCGCAACAGCCGCCACCCGCCGGCGCACCGGCGGCCGAACCGGTCAGGGCGACGGTCGTCAGCAGCTTGACCGTGTCGGTGTGGCCCTCGGGGCAGGTCGCGGGCGCGCTCGACTCGCTCATCGGACGGTTCACCTCGAAGGTGCCGGTGCACTCGCGACAGCGGTAGGCGTAGGTCGGCATGTCGTCATTATCGGGTAAGGCGTGCGCTCGGAGCCACCTTCCTGCCAAGCTGGCCAGGTGGAGCTGCCAACGTTGTCCGGCCAGGGGCATCTCGCCGAGGTGGTGCCGTCGGTGCTCGCGACGCTGGGGGTGCCCGGCTGCGTGGACACGCTCGGCCTGCCCGAGGCTGCCGGCGCTTGTGTGTTGCTGATCGACGGTCTGGGTGCGGAGCTGTTGCGCGCGCACGCCGCGGACGCGCCGGTGCTGACCGAGCTGGCGCAGGGGACGCTGGCGGTCGGCTGTCCGTCGACGACGGTCGCCGGGCTGGCCGCGATCGGGACCGGAGTCGCGTCGGGGGAGCACGGCATGGCGGGGTACACGTTCGAGGTGCCCGGCTGCGGGGTGCTCAACGCCCTGCGCTGGCGGGAGCACCCGGGCGGCGGCGAGCTGGACCTGCGGCCGGAGGACGTCCAGCCGTTGCCCACGACGTTCGAGCGGGCGGCCGCGGCGGGTGTCGAGGCGGTGGTGGTGGCCGAGGCGAAGTTCGGGAACTCGCCGCTTACGCGGGCGGTGCAGCGCGGCGCGGAGTACCGCGGCGTTTATGCGATGGGCGACCTGGCCGCGGAGACGCTGCGCACCCTGCGCGAGTCGCCTGGTTTCTGCTACGCCTACCACGGCCAGCTGGACGAGCTCGGCCACCGGTACGGCCCGGGTTCGCCGGCGTGGGTGATGCAGCTGCGGCAGGTCGACCGGCTCGTCGAGTCGCTTGTGGACGGTCTGCCGCCCGGCCGGGTGCTGGCCGTGGTGGCCGACCACGGGATGGTCGCGCTGGGCGAGGACGTGATCGACATCGACGTGACGCCGGAGTTGCGGTCCGGAGTGCGGGTGTTCGGCGGGGACCCGCGGGTGCGGCACGTGTACACCGAACCCGGCGCGACGGAGGACGTGCTGGCCGCGTGGCGCTCGGTGCTGGGTTCACGGGCGTGGGTGACACGCCGGGACGAGGCGATCGCGGCGGGCTGGCTGGGACCGCGCGTGAGCGACCGGGTGCGCTCCCGCTTCGGCGACGTGATAGCCGCGGCCCGGGACGACTTCGGGATGCTGCGCCGCACCGCGGAGCCGCTGGAGTCGCAGCTGATAGGCCAACACGGCTCGATGACGCCCGCCGAGCAACTGGTCCCGCTGGCGATCGCGCACCGCTGAGGGGCCGGGCGGCTGGTCCCGCTGGCGGTAGCGCGCGGTTGTGGGACTGGGCGGCTGGTTCCGCTGGCGATA